>NC_007483.1 GCF_000012805.1 Nitrosococcus oceani ATCC 19707
CCGCGCGTATCCACTCCATTAATGCCTCTCTGTTGGTCTTTCTTCTGTCGAGACCTGAACGGAATATTTCAGCGGGCAAGTCTAGAGGAGAGGTTGCTGCTACAGGCTGTATTGGCACAGGCGGTCGAGTCTCCTGTACCGTCTCCGCTACCATTTCCGTTGTTGTTTCTTGCTGTTCGGCCTCTAATTTTTGTGCCATGATGTGCGCTCCTGGTCATTACCAAAATTAACTAGGAAAAGGGCATAGGCGGGTTGCCCCCCACCTGTGCCCTGGTTGTCTTATGCCTTTTTAAGTTCAGCCATTTGTTCGGTGAGGAACCAAAGCGCCTTATTGAGTTTGACGTTACCGTCTACCGACTTGACTGCTCGGGTGGTGATCTGGCGCCCAACAGCCGACCTGCCGCGGATTCCCCCTTTCAGCATGTTTTCCTGTACCCGCTGGTAAGTGGCCCATAAATCGTTACCCTGGTCTTCATGCCGCCGGGGCCTAAGCAACGCTTGGGGCATACAAGGTGCTTCGCCTTCCCGCCACCGGACCCGCAAAGCGGATTCGGCAAAGATTTCCTGCTCCTGCAGGGAAAGCTCAAGGGTTTTGAAGTCCTCTACCCTTGCGGCAATCCTTGGCAGTTCCTCCACAATTTCATACGTGCCCTCAATCACCTCCCTAACCACATCGCCGGTATGCCGCCGCTTAACCTGTCCCATATTCGAATCCGCCACAATCATTCCGTTGGAGCAAACTAAGCGGAATAAACCGGCATGGAGTTGGTAGGCGCATGACCCATCATGGGAGTTCACAAGCACAATTTCCGGGAAACTATCGCCCACCATGGGAAGTTCATTATCAAAGCGCCGGAAGCGTAGTAAATGCTTGCTAAATCCCTTTCGGTCGGGAATCCGAACTCGGCTCTCCTCGGCATGCACCGGGCTCCATCCTTCCCTTTCAAGGGCCTCGATCATGGCCAGGGTAGAGATAAACTGATACCGGCCAGAGACTCGGCCGTGCGCTGTCGTAGCGAATACTGAAGAGGCTCTTTCCCTAAGCTGATTTTCACTCAAGGGCTGTGTCATAGTACGCATCGTTAATTTCTCCAGAACAATAGGGGTTGGTAAAAACTCAAGGCCCTGGAAACAATATTTTCCAGGGCCTTTGTGCTTTAAAATACGGATCGAAGTTCAGCCGCCATATCTCGCGCCCGTTCCCGACGATCCAGCCGCTCTTCCTCGCTCATCAGATCCCCTTGATACACGGCCAGCCGCTCCTGAGCCTGATCTAATGCCTCCTGTCCCGCATAAGCCGCATAACCTAGCGCCGCAGTCACTAGATCCCGACCCAAGTTGGAGAACCGTTCTACCTTTCCACGCTCTTCCATCGCCTGGGCGATATGCAAGGGCAGTGATTCGGCAAGCCGGGTTTCCGATACATACTCAAAGCGCGTCCCGTTTTGGCTTTCGGCGCGAATGAGCGCCGCCGCTAAGTCAAGCCGTTGGTCTTTGGAAAGGTCTTCCCATTCCTTGCAGCCAGCAGTTATAGCCGCTTCGGATAACTCCCGGACACGCGCCTTATCCCGTGCCTCCTCCTCTTGTTGGCGTTGTTCCGGCCCTTGCTGATAAGCCCATCCTTGGGAATCCTGTTCGTCTTGATTAAATATCTGTTCAGTTGTCATACTGATAACTCCTAGTAGCTCTTACTCATGTACTGGGAAAAGAAAGGGCACAGGTGGCAGCCTGTGCCCTTTCGGTTTATTGCACTGCCTTTAGGCTCTGCTCTTCATCATTCGACTGGAAATTAATTACATAGCGCAGATGGGCAAGTTCTTTGAAAGCTTCCTCGCTTAGCAAAATCTGCGCTTCCTGATTAGCGTGCGATATACAAAGCGCTATTTGATTACTTTCCTGCCGCTCGCCGACGCTCAAAATACCTTTATCAAGGCCATCAAGTTGAAAAATTCTACGCATTTTTATAGCTCCTCTTTGTTAGAGTATCTAGGAATATATTCCTATTTTCAGACAAAAGAATAGCTGGTTTCTCCCTTTTACGTGCCGAGCCTACCAAGAAAGAACACGATGAATTGTTTATTCATGGTTTTAATTATAGGAATATATTCCTAAAATGTCAACAAAAACTTTTATAATCAATCACTTGATATTCTTTATGCTCTTGGCTAGTTTTGGTCTAAACGACCTTTATCGCCTCCGGCTAGCGCTGCCCCTGATCGCTAGAAGCTTTGCGATGCTCCGCGCTCTCGGCTAGTTTCTGCGCCACCAGCGCGTTAAGGCTGATCCCCGCTCTAGCGGCCTCCATGGCAAGCTTACGATGCAAACGCTTATCAATCCTCACGTTAAATTGGCCGCTATACTCTTTACGAGCTGGCGCCCTGGGCACCTCTTCTCCATGCTTACGATAACTCTCCTTAATTCCTTCCCAGGCTACGGCCAATTCGTTTAATGCCTGCTCGGGAGTATCGGCAAACGCTGAAACCTCAGACATTTCTACAAAATGCGCCAGCCAGTCATCCTCTTCATCCTGGTAGAGATTGACAGTAAAGCCATCAAATTTAATTTCCATTGCTCTCTTCCTCATCTCTTATCTTAAGAAATTGCTTCACCTGGTAAGACTTGGCCTTGCCATTGGCGGTTGGCTGAATAGACAAGCGCCTCCGTCCAGGGGAATACCAAATTTCATGGCTTCCCGTTTGGTGATCGAATATCCATTGGCACCGCGCTAATAGCGTTTTGAATTCACCAAAAGACAAACCGCCTGGATGGTTGCCAGCCTTGGCAACCAATTTTTCTGTCTTACCCATAATGGTAACTATATGCAGTTACTATCATAAAAATAAAGCCTCCTGCTTGGGAGTCCACCGCCAAGCGCCAGACCAGACGCCGGAACCGCCACACGGCAGCCAGGAGCCAGAACCCAACGGCGGCAGCGCGGAACCAGGAAATCCAATGGCAAACGCCAGCACCGGCAGGCCACGAGAAGCGGCACACCGGGCCGCTAACAACGAACCGCGCGAGCTGGGCGAGGCAAAAAATACCACCAAGCCGGACGAGGCCGCAGCGACTACTGCCCGAGTACGGGAAGCCAGGCGCATGGATAAAGGCGCTGAAGAATCCCCGCCCGACCACCAGGAAACTGAACCACCGGCAAGATGAAACTCAGCCACTTCCCGAACCGCGGACCCCGACCAGGCACCCGGTGCCGAGTAGCGGCCTGACGGAGCACGGAACGGCGGCGACACGGGACCGAAGGCGGCGAGGCAGCACACCCGGCCAGGGGAGCCCGATCCGAAAGACAATACCGCAGCATCGGCGCCCACGCAGCAGCCAACCACCAGCGAGCAGCCGCCAGCCACTAGCATGGCGGAGACTTGCGCCACAGCGCCAGAACCGGCAGGCGGCAGCGAGCGGGAGCCCGCCACCGCCACCACCCCAGCGGGGAACACTAGACCGCACCCGCAGACGAAGCCAACCGGGCCAATGCGGCACGAAACCGGCGAGGCGACCAACCAGCGGGGAGCGCTACCTTGACGCACCAGACAGGCACCGGCAAGCCACAAGCCGCGAACACTGGCGAACCGGACCCACCGGGCCGCACCCATACGCGAAACCCAAAACCCACCGCCACAGAACGAGCAAACACACGAGCGACACGCGGGGAGCGGACAGGAACAAACACGCAAGCTGGAGCCGGCGACCAGCCCGGACCACCCGGCAGCGCACGCCACGCCCACACCCAACCGGAACGGCAAACACGGGCAACGACACCCGCGCCACGAGAAGAAGGAACAGAAACGAAACCACGGGACATAAACAACCCCCAAAACAGAAAACACCCCACAACCCGCGGGCAGGACGCCCGCGGAACCAGGCCGAAGGCCCAGGAGGGACCCCCAGCGCGCACCGCCCCGGCGGAGGGGGGACGGCGGCAATTTAGAACAAGGCGATAGATGACACGGGCAAGCAAGGCCGAGACAGGCACATGGAAGTGCCTGGCCGCCAAGCGCGGGCATGGATAGCCCGTGCCGCCTTGCATGACCGGGGCAACTAGCGCACAACAACTAGCCGCCGGCCACCCGACGCGGGCGAAAGCTAAAACGCCGCAGGACGCGGCGAGAAGGGGCAAGGAAGCCCGCCGATATCTGAGCACAGCACGAGAAAAGAACGTCGATGCAGGATTCTAGATTGGCGTTGGAACTTGATGCGCGGGGCAGGAGCGCCGCGCCATTAGCCAAGGATGGCGATAAGCCGGGCAAGGATGCCGGGCGCGGCCTGCTCGGCGCAGCGGAGCAGGCGCCAGGGAAGGCTGTAAGCGAGCTGGACACGACGGGCGAGCGGAATAAATTATGCCCGGCGTACGATGTTAACCAGGAATTCCGGGCCCAGATTTAGAGGCAGAAGAATTTAGTCTGCACTTCGCCGGGCACACCTTTAACCAGCACCATGCTCACCGCGGGCACGGAGATTTATTTATACATCAGCCGAATTAACCAGATTCTTTTTCATGATGGATATTAACCCCAGAGGAGAGATGCGGATATAAATTTTGGCTAATTTTAAAATTGGGAGCGCATCTCAACTACTGTGGTCTGGCTCATATCATTTGCCCACCGTCCGATTACAATAAGTACATAAACCTAGATGTCATGGCTTCTATAAATCTCTGTTTCACGTGGAAGAAGGACAATATGGACAATACGAAGGACAATACTCAGCAACACCGGGTTATTCCCGCCGCATTTCTCGGTATTGTCACTGGCCTAGTTATGGCCGCTGGCATTGCTGGCTACTTGGAACGGGAAACGCTCGCCGATATTTACTTTTATCTTACCGCTGACAGCGTGGCCTTTGATGTTAGTGGAGAAATCAGGCAATGAGGCACACCCACGGATTTACTCTTGCCGAGTTGATAATAACGTTGGCAATTGCTGCTATTTTAACCACAATGGCAGTACCCTCCTTCACCGGCGCCATACGGACAGACCGTTTGGTGACGGATACCAATACCCTCATTACCACTTTTACTCTGGCCCGTACTGAGGCTATCAAGCGGGGCATGCAAGCAGCTGTCTGTTCTGGAAGTGAGACTGCTGGCTGTGGAGGGAGCTGGAACGATGGCTGGATTGTCTTTGTCGATAGTGATGAAGACTGTGCCTACACCACAGGCACGGATACTCTACTCCGGGTCTCCCAAGGATTAGATAACAGCACCTTGAAGGTAAAGCAGAATGGCAGTTCAAAGGTTTGTACCGCGTTCAATTCTAGGGGCATGAATACGACTGCTACATTTAATGAGGAGTTGACCTTTACTTTGTGTAGCCCAGGTCTGGGAAAAACCAGAATATTAAGTATTAATCCTGTAGGCCGGGCAAATAAGTCAGAGGGCACGTGCTAATACGCGCCAGTAAATACCGCAAGGGATGTGGCAAAGTTCTTCAATTCTCAGCCACATCCCAACCCGCCATTAGCGATCTTCGCAAATTCTCCCGCCGGGGTAGCGCAGCGTTGAGACCACAGTCCCCTCTGGATCACGCAAAATCGCCGTATCCCCCGAATTATTCCATATAGGGCGTCCTATTGCGGTGGAGTCTATCCGAAGGGTACCGCCAGCATTAAGGCTGCCTTGTAAGGCAATCTTATGGTCCGCTTCATCCGCCAGTATCCAGCCGGTTAAATCCAGATGCTGAGCGCCAGAATTCTGTATCTCCACCCATTCACCGGCCAGATTTTTGTTATCGTTTCCAGGCGCATCGGGATGCACGCAAATAATTGCTAATGTTGCCTTTCGCTCGGCTGAAGAGGTTGTCTGTGCGCCATTCAATTTTCCTTTTGGAGATGGGGATACCGGATCACCAAGCACAATCACCACGGGAGCATGGTCACTGACGGTTTTTCGAGCTAGCTTGTGAGTAATTCCCAAACGCTGAGGGAAACGATCGATCCGGGCTTCCTGGATTTTCAAGGCATCCGGTCGGTACCAGATATTATCGTAGAGATTGGCGTACCGGCCCTCTTTGGCGGACAGAGTCGTTGCCCCTTCCCGGATAGCGGGTTTAAGTACTTTAGCCAGATCCCGGAATCCCGCTGAATCCGGGGGTAGGTTGAAGTCGCCCATCAGAACCACCGGATCTCCTTCAGCGACGTTTTCCTCTAGCCAGTTTACATACTCATCAAGCTGCTGTGCTTCTCGGCGCCGCTCATCCCGGCTATCTCCATAGACCACATGTACGGTGGCCGCAGTCCAACGATACTTTCCATTATCTGTCTGAAACCGTGCTGCAAAAGGCTCCCGCGCAAAGATATCGCCTGGGTCTAAATAGACCACAGCGCCGCCCACATAATCGACAGCCTCTTCACGCCAGATGAAAGCATAGAATTCCTGGTAACGTTTCGAGCGTCCTACGCTGGTTCCCGAAACCAGTGAGGACCATTTTACTCCGGTCTGCTTCTTCAGCGTCTGGACCAGATGGTTGACGGCCGTTTTACTCATTACCTCCTGGAGGGCGACAAAATCGTAGGGTGCTACGACCGCCGCGGTTGCGTTCCAGTTCCTCTTGTCTCCCCACCCTAAATGTTTGGTATTCCAGCTTGCAATGGTGAACGCTTGCGCTGAGATAGTGGGTAGAAAAAGAAAAAATAAGATTAATAACCGCTTGCCCATAATAGCTACTCCTCTTGATCAGAAATAGCTGGCAATGCTACGCGAACCTGAAGAGCTACAGCCAGAGAACGGATGAATCTATATAAAAGAGAGTTAACTCATTCAGAAAAGAGAGCGCGAAGCCGAAAACCTGATTATCTGACTCAATCCCTATAAAGAAGCACTTACCTATGAAACAACGTCGATGGCAATCTTGTCTTTTTATCCTGTCTTGCTTTTTATGGGCGCCTATCCTTTCAGCGGATGAAGATACCCTTGATCAAGCCTGGTTCCAGCAGATCTGCCAGCAGGCGCTCACGAAAACGATAGAAACATCTGGAGCTGCTTTCACTAGCGGCTACTGTTATGGTTACCTCCAAGGGTTGCGGCATACGGGAAAGGTGGCGAATGATTTTGTTACTCGGCCCGAGTTATGGGGTCGTCAGCTCTGGTGCATTCCCGAGGAAGAGAGCCTTGAAGCAGTGGCGCAGATTGTAATCGCTGAGCTGAAGACTCCTCCTGGCAATAGTGAAACCTCCTCCTACTCCTACCCCGCCGCAGTGATGAAATCCTTGAAAAAACGTTACCCCTGCCCATAAGCCGCTGAACTAATTAGCAGTATTGCCGATATTTCTTAAAATTCAACGCAAGAGGCACAGATATATGGCCCGTCGCCGATCCAATATCGTGGAAAGTATGTACGGCATCTTTCTGCGGACACCTTGGTGGGTCAGTCTCCTAGTGGCAGGCACGGCATATGCCGCTCTTAATTTTGGCCTACCCGCCTACATTGATGAAAGCAATTTGTTCTTAAAACCATTTGAACCACTGGGGCCACTCTTCGCGCCTTGGGTAACGGGTTTTGTCTTGTTAACTGGCGCCTTTGCGCAACTCGGCAAGCGGTCTCGCCGGAAATTGCTGAATCGTCAATCGGGCCTTGATTCGATTCGCGCCATGAGTTGGCAGAGTTTTGAAAAACTGGTAGGCGAGTGCTACCGGCGGCAAGGGTATAGGGTGGAAGAAAAAGGAGGTGAAGGCGCCGATGGCGGTGTTGATCTGGTATTACGACGGCAAGGTGAGGTCATTCTCGTTCAGTGCAAACAATGGAAAACTAGGCAGGTGGGGGTCGCTAAGGTGCGCGAACTCTACGGTGTGGTGGCTGGTGAGAACGCTACTCGAGGAATCCTCGTCACTTGTGGTCAATTCACTCCTGACGCTAGGGCCTTTGCCAAAGGAAAAGCGCTGGAGTTGGTAGAGGGGACCACGCTGCTGGAGCGGATAAGTGAAGTTCAAAAGCACAGCAAAACTGATCCAGGCATCGTTCCTAAGCGAGCACAATCTACTCAAGTCGATCCCAATTGCCCTCTTTGCGGTAAATCGATGGTGCTCCGAAAAGCTCGAAAAGGGAGGAATGCCGGTAAAAAATTTTGGGGTTGCATCGCATTTCCTCAGTGTAGAGGCGTAAGGAATTGTCCATAGGACAAAAAAGGTGGAGCTTAAGCTCAGGAAACCTTAACCTTTCTAACGCATAATGGATGTCTTGAAAGCTAAACTATATGTCTTATTATCCGTAATATCGAAAACCTTCACTCGAATTTTTTGGTAGGGATTCCATTTCAGATAAATGAAACCCTGCTGAATATCGCCTGGATAAATGACACGATCCTCAAACGCTAAGGAAGCCAGTTCCTTCTTAAATTGTATGGTGATGGCATCTGACAGTCCCGCGCCCGCTCCTGTAGCAGCTCCAGTGGCACCGCCAATTGCAGCTCCAGCGCCAGCTCCACCACCCGAATCGCCGGCCGCATGTCCAATAGCCGCGCCCAGTCCTGCTCCTACCGCAGCTCCAGCCACAGCACCCACAACAGCGCCAGTCACCGCAGTAGTGCCAATGGATGAACGGCGGACATGCTGTGCGGACTTTCCGAGGGAATAAGCAGCAGTCATCTCTCCGTTCGCAACGACACCAAATATTTGTTGGGCGTTAATCTCAAATTCTTTTGTACCCTTATTCTCAACGATTAAATGAACAGGAAGAATGTTTGCCGTTTTCAAATCCGTTCCGAAAATCGCTTTGGAACGATCAGGAGAATCAATGGGGATCATGGCAATATCCAGTCCATCAATTTGCTGGTGATTAGCATAATGAGCTGGAGATTTAAAAGACACGGTGTCCGTATTCAAAGGCGCGGCACACCCCAACAGAATTAAGGGGAGGATTCCTAGCCACCTAGCGTTGAGCACAGGGCATTCCATTATTTTTTTGCTCCCACTTGGCTAGGTAATTGTGCAAGTTGGATGATTTATTCATCTGACCAAGAAGGTCGCCGATGGCTTTGTCAATCGCGCTGCTCATGGTAGAAGCAAAACCTCTTCCAGCTTCTTGATAGGTCATTTGACCCATCTCCTGAGATCCACCTTCTTCCTTCGCTTGGGTCGTACCCACCCATATTGTTCTGTTCTCTTGCGCATCCTGGATTTCTGCCCGGATGGAAAGGCGAGAGTAGGCCTCTGTTGAAATAGTTGCAAATCCTGTCCGCATGGCCATATTGACATCCATATCCTGTAAGCTAACGCGCATGAGCGCATCCACTGGCTCCGGCCCAGAATAACTCAGCGTATCGATAATATGGATAGTCCGAAAATTATATGCGAGCGCTTTAACTAATTTCGCCGAGAATGCTCTCCCTATGTCAAAGGAGAATTCTCCCATTCTAATTTTCTGCTCTACGTTTAAGTTCTTGAGCTTCGGATCAAGATAAAGGGCCAAAGAAACATCGCGCATATTAATCTGCCGCATATTCTCGAAGGCATCCATACCCAGGCTGGAGTCAAGAGAAGGAGCTACCTTAACGGTGCATCCCGCTACTCCGATAAAGGCGACGATGATCAATGAAAAAAATTTGTTTTTCATATTATGACCTTGAATAACAATCTAGGCTTAAGATAACCCGTTCCTGGAAGGAAAAGGCCTTGCTCTCGCTTAGTTATCGTCATCTCAGTGGAAGTGCTTAATTTCACAATACATATCACTTTTGGCTTTCATCAGAATACGATCATCAGATAAATACCATTAAGCTTACCTGGATCATCCCTATCACCATCCGGTTCTTCGAACTCCTTGTCAATTGCAGGTAAGGACAATATGGTTTCCATCGCCGTATTTTTGGAAGTTGCTTTCCTTGCCATATTTGTTATACAAGGTGACTAAGATGACAAAAACTACAACCATTGCCTTAGCAAACCAAAAGGGAGGCGTAGGAAAAACCACTACGGTGGTCAACCTAGCCTATGCGCTCTCTCAGCAGGGAAAACGGGTGCTAGCAGTAGATATGGACCCCCAGGCAAGTCTCACCCTCTACTGTGGCCACGATCCCAGAGTACTAGAGCAGCAAAAACACACCATCTATTGGGGACTCATAAAAGCCGGTGGTCTTGCTAATCTGGTGATCACCGGAACCCCCGCTCTCCTTCCTTCAAGCATCCAATTAGCTAAGGCGGAACCGGAATTAGCCCGGGAGTGGGACTCAATTTCTATCCTTAAGGAAAAACTGCGCGAAATCGAAAATGATTACGATTTTATCCTCATTGACTGTCCGCCAACGCTCGCGCTGCTTACTATCAATGCGCTTACTACAGCCGATGCGGTATTGATACCCGTCAAGACGGACTATCTCTCAATCATGGGTATTCCTCTCATGTTAGAAACTATTGAAGACGTGAGACGACGCCCCAACCCGCGCCTTGAGATCATCGGTGTACTGCCGACCATGTTCGATGTGCGCAATAGTCACGACAACGAAGCCCTTGCCGAACTTCGCAACTCTTTGGAACCGGATATTCATGTCTTCGATCCTATCAGCCGCAGCACCAGTTTTGATAAATCAGCCGCGGAGGGGCGTTCTACCCTTGAACTCCTCCCCAATGCCCCTGCGGCGCAGAATTACTTCCAACTAGCTAATCATCTGGTGACGCACTATGGCTAAAAAAATTTCACCCCTTGCCGGCAAGATTAATCGAAACGTATTTTTTCATACCTCCCTGGATCTGCCGCGCATCATAGAGGTGGATCTCAGCAATCTCAGGGAGAATCCCGATCAACCCCGTAAAACCTTTGACGAGACGGCTTTGCAAGAGCTTGCCGCCTCCATAGAGCAACACGGATTAATTCAGCCTATCGCTGTTGCATCCGATCCGGAAAATAAAGAGGGTTACATGGTGGTGGCCGGTGAGCGCCGGTTGCGGGCTTTTAAGCGGCTTGGGCGTGAGACCATCCCAGCCATCGTTACCCAGGGGAACCGTGATGAGATCGCCTTGATTGAAAATCTTCAACGCGAAAACCTCAATCCACTTGAAGAAGCGGAAGCGTTAGCACAAATTATGAGCCGCCATGCGTACACTCAAAATGAGGTAAGTAAGGTCATCGGCAAAGCTAGAAATACGGTGAATGAGCTTTTGCGCCTCAACACGCTGCCTCAAGGCATTAAAGAGGAGTATCGGAGTCGGACGTCCGACTCTGGGGTGTCGAAGTCAGCGCTTATTGAGCTGACTAGGATAAAAAACAAAGACGAACAATTGAATCTTTGGGAAGAATTAAAGGCAGGGGCCACCGTGCGGACTGCTAGAAAAGCAAAAAAAGAGGAAATAACCAGCAAGACGCCTTCTTCTCCAGCCATGCAACTGCTTTCTGCTGGGAAAGGATTTACCAAGAAACTGGCGGGGATTGCTCCTCACGAATTAAACAGTGAGCATTTTTATACGTTGCTTAAATTACGCGAGCAGATAGATAAATTAATTAATACCCTAGAGGAAGAAGGTGGCGGGCGATTTTAGGCTGTCCTTGGGATTAATTTCATCTCTTTTAAGCATGGATGAACTCAACAGACGGCCTCTTGGTAAAACCCAATTCCTACAGAGTCGGACGTCCGACTCCAAGATAGAGCAGAGGTAATTCTGCTCTCCGAGCTTAAAATTCTAATGCGTGGAGATCACCATTCTATGCCCACGCTATTCTTTACCTAAATGATCGCGAGCTACCCCTGTTCCTTGTAGTAACTGGGGCAGAGAAAATTTGCTAGCTGGTTTTTCCTCTCTCTGTTTTTTCGAGTCGGCACTCAACACAACCCCACGGTATGGAGGGATCTGTACTTTATAAGAATGAAATCCTTTCGGCGGAAAGCGCGGAACAGAATGACCGGCTCGTAAAACCGTTATCCGATTTACTAAGGAAAACCCCTTCACCCCAAAAGGTGAACCCTATCACATTACTTTGAAACCTGTTGGACGAGGTTTTGATGGATAATCACTAAAACTAGGGTTTTAGTAACTTTGATTTGAAGATGATGGAATATCGGTGTTTTTTAGCTGTTATATAGGCGATTTTTTGCCAGACACCCCCATAATTACGAAAATGGGTTTCAACTCTAAAGCACTAAAATAGTAATTTCAGTAAATCGCAAATCCGGCGCTTATGGTACTGTAAGCGCAACAGGAGATTAAAAGCCGCATGGAGAACGCGGCCCGATTCTGAACCGGGGAGGCATTGTGACAATGGAGAAAAAAGCCGTTGATTTCTGGCAGGCACGAAAAGACTTCCTGGCGCATCTGCATTACGCCAAGGGGTACAGTCAGGGGACCTGCTATGCCTACAACTCGGACCTGGGCATTTGGGGCCGCTGGCTGGCAGAAGTGGGCAAGGACTGGTGTCAGGCCACCCATGCAGACACCGAGAAGTTTGTGGCCTGGCAGATGCGGGAGCGGGGCGCCAAGGCGCACATCGTGGCCCGCCGCTCCAGTTGCCTAGGCTCGTTCTACAAATGGGCCATGAAGAATGCCCTGGTGGAATCAGACCCCATCTATCTCGCTGATAAGCCCAAGCGTCCCTATCGCATCCCCGTCTGGCTAGAGAAGGAAGAGCAACAAGCGCTCCAGGAAGCGACCCAGCGGATAGACAATTTACCCGAGAATATCTTCGGGCGTACCCAGGAGCATATTAAAGCGGTCCGGCGTCGCTATGATGTCCTGTTTGGCCTTATTCTCAACAGCGGCCTGCGAATCAGCGAAGCTCTGGCCGTGAAAGTCCGGGATGTGCGGGTGATGAACGGGATCGCTAAATCCGTGCGGATCATCGGCAAGGGCAACCGGGAACGGCTGGTGCCACTACCGGAAGCCTTCGGCCAAGTATTCGGGGCTTGGCTACAGGGCAGGGAAGGGGACGATTTCGTGTTCGCCAAAGCCCCGGGGGGAAAACCGCCTGGACCCCATGCGGCGCGGGCCTATTTGCGGCGGCTCATTGAACGGGCGGGCATCGACAAGCCCGTGACTCCCCACAAGCTGCGTCATACTTACGCCACGCGGCTACTAGAATCAGGTGCCGAGTTGGTGGACATCCAGGCTTTGCTGGGGCACGTGGATTTATCCACCACCCAGATTTACACCCATGTGAGCGAGGAGCGGATGGCCGGGGTGGTGGCGAAGTTGTAGCCCATGGGAAGAGGTGATCTTGATGGCTGTAAGTTGTAGAGCTTAGATCTTAGATGGGGTTGAAAGTCTTTCCAACTTCAATCAGAAGGTGACACCCAACTCTTTCTCGGCGCAGCTTTGACAAATCTCTTGATCCAGCATGTGACCGGCGTTTACTCGTTCTTTGCAATGCCTACAGACACGGAAAAACCGCGACGTTTCAAGCGCCTTCATTTGGGCTGCCGCAAGTCGCTCGTTTGTAGGAGGTCTGGACCACTGGCGAAAAGCCTTCCAACTGAGTTCCGGGCTATGGCTATGTGCTCCGCCCCATGTGACCACGCCTACTTCGAGAACGGTTTTGCCGTCTCTTTCCGCTAGGCGAGTGAATTCGCTAATAAGCTCATCGTCGGTCATCGCTCGTGGCCCCTGTGCATTATGATGGCTTTTTTTGTGGGTAATATCTCTGGGCATTGCAAGTACAACTCCGATTTTAAGGTAGTATTTCTGTACTCAGAATAGTCTGGCCCTTTCACCTTACGGACCTGCACGTTCAGGAGGAGTACGAGCACAAATGGTAGAGCTTCTTCCTAGAACCAGAACACACTTAATTTAATTCCTGGAATATACCTTTTCGAAGGGATCTGCAAAAAACCCCACGTTGGACGCGGATTATTCACCACAGTCTGCATGTGACATCGTGCTCGATCCGAATTGCTTGGGGACTCGTATCTATCAGTGTACGTTCGGAATTCGCCGTGCGTAGGCTTCTGATTAATTTAGTGACAGTACGGAGACGAGCCATGAACAAAACAAGACAGTTGTTTTCACCACGCACGAACAGCACCCATATCCGCACTTGGGCGGGCATTGTAGCAGCAGCTAGTGTGCTCGGGTTCACCTCGGGCACCATTGCTCAGCAGCCCAGCCAATTCGTAAGCCCCGGCTCAATCTCGGCTATCGAGAGCGGAACGGTAATTAACCTGCAGCGATCACTCTACACTGCTAAATTCACCTGTGGTATTTGGGATGAAGGACTGCAAGTCGGCAAGACCGCTGCGCAACTCAACAAGGGACTGGGTGCCGGTCCGCCGCTTCCACCGGAATACCTGACGCCGCCGCTGCTTGCCCAGCAGCTTCCGCCACCCTACTACCATGACTTCCAGCCGGGCAGCTACTCGACCGCGCTCAACATCTTTAATCCCACACTGCGTCCGGTGGACGTGCAGGTGAAGATCTCCTCGGACAGTCTGTCCGGCCCGATAGTGGTCGCAACAAAGAGCATCAACTCGCTCGAAGCCACCAGGATTGGTTGCTCAGATATCGAGGCCATCCTGCCGAACAGCTTTGCAGGTGAGCTGGTGGAGGGTTTCTTCCACATCACTCGCTTCAGGACCGATCTCCACGTGCAGGCGGTATACACTTACTCTACGATAGCTGCTTTCCAGGAGTTCCGCGGCGGTTTCGTAGAAGCAGCCGGCGCAGGTGCTGGTGCTGGCGGCCTGGGCCTTGGCGCATCGGTCGACATCGAAACGGTCAAACCGATAGGGATTGGCTTCTAACGGGAGCATCAATAATTGCGGGGTAATCATGTAGCCCGCTTGAGTTCATCGGTCTCATCATGACAATCAAAGCCAGGATACCATTCGGCAAATCTTGTCTTCAGTTCGCCGTTTAAGAGTCGGGCGCGCATTTGCACCAATAGATGGGGTTTTTTGCAGATCCCCTCGAAAAGGTATATTCCAAAAATTATTCGGCTAAGTTCTGTTGAAGCGCGACCTGCGCTAATTTCTAAATGATGGCTGAGGTATCCTGAAAAAAATGGACACCCCTGATAGGTTAAAATAACTGATTGAGGAGGCAGAGAATGGAACTTAAACAAGACGATACGCCGGAGTTTTGGGCAGAGGCGATGAAGCGAGTATTAGAGTATTATAAACAAGGGTTATCGTTGGCGGAGGCTGCCGAGCGGTTATCGATTCCGAAAGTGACCTTAACGACATGGGGTCAGCAAAGCCAAAGGGGGAAAGCGCCAGCGGCGCCACTCGTGCCTTGGCTACCTGGCCCCGGCTGTGTTTGCTCAAAACTTCCGCAAACCACAGGGGGTTACCTGAAACAGGAGCGTCCACGATGACCAGGACACCTCAGTCACGATTGAAGGTTTGGAGACCCATGCCATCGTCCACAGCCATGAAGCATCAGGATATCGGTTGGCATTTTGATAACACCTATGCGCAGCTGCCCGACCACTTTTACACGAAGCTGCATCCGGTTCCGGTGCATGAACCACGCCTTGTCATTGTCAATAATGCCCTGGCAGAAGAACTAGGATTAAATCTCAAAGCCTCCTCTGAGGATGAATTAGCGCAGCTTTTTTCAGGCAATCAGCTTCCAGAAGGTGCAGAGCCTCTGGCGCAGGCCTACGCCGGGCATCAGTTTGGCCATTTTACCTATTTGGGTGATGGGCGGGCCCATTTAATCGGCGAGCATCTCACCCCAGACGGTAAACGGGTGGATATTCAGTTCAAAGGCTCGGGCCAAACACCCTATGCCCGGCGCGGTGATGGGCGTGCAGCGTTGGGTCCGATGCTGCGAGAGTATATCATCAGCGAAGCCATGCATGCGCTGGGCATCCCTACCACCCGTAGTCTTGCGATAGCCACCACCGGCGAATCTGTTTACCGGGAAACGGTACTGCAAGGAGCGATTCTGACCCGCGTCGCATCCAGTCACTTGCGTGTGGGCACATTTGAATATCTGGCCGCACAAGAAGATAAAGCAGGCCTGAAGCAACTTACTGATTATGCTATACAGCGCCATTATCCAGAAATAATAGACTCTGATACTCCCTATCTTGAGCTGCTCAAGGCCGTCATGGCTTGCCAGATAAAACTTATCACCGAATGGCTGCGAGTAGGGTTTATTCACGGCGTGATGAACACGGACAATATGGCCGTTTCCTGTCAGACCATTGATTATGGCCCCTGTGCATTCATGGATAGCTATGATCCCAACACCGTGTTCAGCTCCATCGACCACATGGGGCGTTATGCCTATGCCAATCAGCCCCGTATCGCGCAGTGGAACTTAGCACGGTTTGCTGAAGCTATCCTTCCGCTACTGCATGAAAATATTGAGAAGGCTGCCGCAATGGCAGAGGAAGTCATCCAGTCATTTAAGGCATTATTTCAGCAGGAATGGCTAGCAATGATGCGTCGCAAGCTGGGGCTGTTCGGTGAAGAAAAAGAAGATAGGGAATTCATCACCGGGCTTCTGCAATGGATGCAACGCAGTCATGCGGATTATACCAATACATTCCGTGATTTGATGGATGAGCATTTTCCCGAAGAGCCACACTATCAGGATCAAGAATTCAAACATTGGTACGATAGATGGCAACAGCGGCTGGAACATAACACCAACCCGTTCCCATCCTCCCTGTGCCTCATGGGTGCGACCAACCCGGTGGTCATACCCCGTAATCATCGTGTAGAAGCAGCGCTTAACGCTGTAGAACAGAACGCTGACTTCTCAAAGCTACATGAATTGCTGGATGTGCTGTCTGAGCCCTATAAAGATAAAGAGAAATACACTGAATTCAAAAACCCTCCTGCGCCGAAAGAACGGGTGTACCAAACCTTTTGTGGTACTTGATAAGTCTCTGTTGGTTGCAAAAACTCTGTCATCGGGCGAGGATGGGGATTGAAGTCCAACGGAACGAAAACGTACGCTAAGCCGTTGACATTGTTTTCTATAATAGACCAGAAGCGCGGCATGGGAAAAATCTCGCTAGGAAAAGACGAACCTGGCGCAGTCTGTCAAAGCACAGAATATCCGATATGGACACCGGAGCATGCTCAGCAACCGGGATTGTCCTGGGCTTCCGCCGGCGCCAGTCGTGCCAGCAACGCGGTAGCCTGCTTCTGATGCGCGGTGAGTTGACCAGCCAGTTCTGCGGCCCGCTCACGCGCGCTGCCGGCATCCTGCCTGGCCTGGTCACGCTCTGCCTGAACGGCGTTCAAGCGCTCGGCCATCTTATGGATCTCGGTCGCAGCCTTCTTGCGCTGCTCCTGGTGCGACTGTTCAGCCGCCTCGGCCTTGGCTTGTACCTTTGTCAACTCGGCACGCACCCGCTCAAGTTGCATGGTCACTGCCTTGGTAGCCTGCTGTGCCTCGGTCGCGGTATTTCGCGACCTATCGGCATCCTGGTGCACCCGATCTAGTTCGGCGCGAAGGTCCGCCGCTCGGTGCTCGATTTCCTCGGCTTTTGCTTCGGCTCGTTCCGCTCTTGTTAGTGCCTGGGTCAACTCTCCCTGTACGGCGGCCAACTCAGCGGCAGCCTGGGCAGTTTGCTCCTGGTGCGACTGTTCGGCCGCCTCGGCCTTGGCTTGCACCTTTGCCAACTCGGCACGCACCCGCTCAAGTTGCATGGTCACTGCCTTGGTAGCCTGCTGTGCCTCGGTCGCGGTATTTCGCGACCTATCGGCATCCTGGTGTGCCCGGTCTAGTTCGACGCGAAGGTCCGCCGCTCGGTGCTCGATTTCCTCGGCTTTTGCTTCGGCTCGTTCCGCTCTTGTTACTGCTTGGGTCAACTCTTCCTGTACGGCGGCCAACTCAGCGGCAGCCTGGGCAGTTTGCTCCTGGTGTAGCTGGGTCGCGGCGGCCGCCTGCGCCTTAACCTGATCGAGCTCCGTCGCCTGCGTTTCGTAGGCATCAGCCAGTTCAGCCCGCATAGCATCCAGTTCGGCCTGTTCGGCCTCCCAGCTTGATTGGGCGGCCTGTAGTGATTCGTTCGCCAGCTTCTGAGCTTCCTGCCACAACGTAGCCAGAGCGGTAGCATTAGCCTGGCTAATTGTCTCCGGCACGGTAACAGCCACGGGTGCGACCTGGACGGTTTGCTGGCGTCGCCACTCCCGCATCACAGCGCTAGTGGTGTTCATATCGGCTCGCGCTACCCGGCGTACTTGGTCCACTGTGGGGAACGCTTCGCGGTTGGCCTGCTCGTACAGTTCATCAGCCGTAGAGGTGATGCGTTCGCGTACTTCAGCGGGGATCATGAATTGAGTCATAGGTTCTCCTTATAAGAATAATCATAATAATATTATTATGATTATTCAAGCTATTCGATCAATTGCACCTGAATGACTGCATAAGGAGACCCAGAAAAGGCTGGAGAACGGGTCCGGTGGAGCCAATGGGTATGAGGAAGATCATTGCCGAAGCGCGGCGGGAAGCCGCTCATCCATACAAACGTAAATCACTACCGCCTCCCTATTGCTTCAATAGCCGCGATAGCAAGCCGCTATTCCTTACTGGCCTCCTGGGCTTCCCGGACATAGCTATAAAGGGTGGGCTTTGAAATCCCCATCATCTCGCAGATTTTCGTGACCGGCAGTTTCTTCTCCTCATAGAGGGACACCACCAGCGCCCGCTTGTCGGGGCTCAAGGACTTGCGCCGACCCCCCAAGCGGCCCCGCGCCCGCGCCGCCGCCAAGCCCGCCTGGGTACGCTCCTGAATGAGATTCCGCTCGAACTCGGCCAAGGCTCCAAACAGGTGAAAGGTGAGCCTGCCGGTGGGCGTGGTGGTATCAATCGACTCATGCAGGCTTTGCAGCCCCACGCCCTGTGCATCAAGATAGCGCACCCACTCAATCAAATCGCGCAGCGAACGGCCGAGGCGATCCAGCCGCCACACCACCAGGGTATCGCCTTCGCGCAACTGCTCCTTGACCTTCTCCAGGCCCGGCCGCTTCGCCACCGTGCCACTGACCTGATCGACGATCACCTTCTGGCACCCGGCCGCCTCCAGGGCGTCCCGTTGCAGATTTAGATTTTGATCCAGGGTGGACACTCGCGCATAGCCAATTTTCATGATTTATCTCTCACTGCGTAAAGAAACTCGATAAGTATCCTTATATGCTGACGTAGATTATTTTACTCAGTAAATTGCCTAACTTGGCCGCGAAAAGCAAGCAAAAAGCGGGGTGAGGCAGCGAGTAAAACAAACCCTCGTTTTCTTTACCAGGGATTCTCTGCCTGTGATGCCGCTTGCTGCTATGGAGAAGTTTTGGCCTGCGCCTGGAGGGCGGTACACTGCGGCTATGAATCACCCCGATGAAGCAGACTGGTTGAGAGCGGCCTATCTGGAGAAGCGAGACTTGGAGAAGCGGCAGTTTCGTTTCTATTGCATTATCATCACCCAGATGCTCTTTGGCCACTGGGCCTTAATCCGGGAATGGGGCCGAATTGACAGCCTCGGCACCGTCCGGGAAGTTTGGTATGACACTCAGGAACATGCTCGGGAAGCAGGTGCTATCTTACTCAGTCAGAATAGGCATCACCACCTCTACTTCGTATGCCTACGTCACTGGACAACGATTACTCGATCGCGAAAAGGCCAGATGAGGAAGAAGCTGAGGGAAATCTCAAAACCTATCGCAGCGTCCACATTTATCGTTATATCGGCCTGAAACTGCATCATTTATTCCTGAAGAGGATGAATGAGTAGATTCCAATAATATTCGGAAGCACCTTCATTGGTGAGCTTTTCCTTAGCAGCAGGTTGATGAAACTGCATGCCGAGCGGCTTCAAATACATCATATGGCCATCATCTTCGATTCGAAGTTGCTCATTGAAACTACTGTCACTACCTGTATCACCGTACGCATACACGAGGCCACTGGTGAAAGAATTTTGACTGCCTTGCCAGATGCGGCAACTGCTGATGGATTTGCCATTTTCATAAATGGCAGCGGAGAAATGGCGGGCATCAATACGTCGGAATCGAGTTCGAATACTAGGATTACGCCGCTCCAGCTCAGCTAGAGAACCCTCGAAGAAATTTGCCATATAATCAAATGCATCATCGAGAAAGGTATCACGGTCATGGTCCGTGAAACTCTTCCTGATACGTAAATTGCTGGATCGTAGCGCATGCCGTACAGGAGCAGTCTGCTCGGTAGGTGGGTAAGCAGATAAGCCCGTCTGAGGCTTGATGGGAGCCGATATCACTTGCTCGGCAGCTCGTTTGATTGCCTTGACGATTTCTAAAAAGGCCTCGTCTTTATCTGGAAACTTCGTCACGGGTTTGCCATCCGTAGGCGTTGCTAAAAGCTTGCCGAAGCGTGCGCTATGCCAGTCGCAGGGGCGGAGAATTACCGGAATAACTTTGGCATTACCTTCTTCATGCCGCTCCAAAGCGCGGGTCATCTCGACATCGTAACAATAGTCGGAAGCCAGGAAATCCGGGCTGACTAAGAGAAGAGTGATATCGGCATTCTCAAGATTTTCACTGATAGTCTGGTCAATGACCTCTCCGGCCCCAATTCTCCGGTCATGCCAGGCATCAATCACACCTTGGCGTTTGAGCATGGCAAGGTGTATCTCCAGCTCGTCACGCAAAGGCTCATCCTTATGGGAGTAAGAGAAGAAGACAGAGGCCATCAGTTTTTTCTCGATCAATGGTTAATGCTTCCGATCTTTGGGTGGGTGAGGATTATTCTCGTAGCTATGGGAGTCCCGGATTCGGCCATCACAACGATGAATTACCAGCGCCGTCTGGTTTTTTTTCGCCAGTCTCCTGCCTTCGTTACTGGCATCTTTCTGGGTACGGTGAAGAGAAGAAGCGCGATCTTTTCCCTCTTTTTGTATAGCCCACTGCTTGTTACGGGGCACCACATGATAATCACGCTTAGGCATACATCCTCTCCAAGTTAGTCAATCATCCAGTCATCACCGGAGACAAAATATTGAGACCTATACAGCCCAAGTATATCCTCCAGCGCCTCCAAAGGTAGCTCATCTTGAGCAAGTTCAATGGCTTGCCTCGATCTAGCCATCGTGCAGTTGATTCAAAACCTGAGTGGATAATTGCTGTCTTTATTAAATAGAATTAATATCCCAGATAATATGTGTCCTTAGGACACATATTATCTGGGAATTGATAAACTGTCAAGAAAATCCTTTTAAGACATTGGAAGTATTGACAATATTTACGATACCATATATACGTCCTAAGGACGTATATATGGTATCGTTTTTACTCTATGGATATTCGCACCGCTCTGACTCTGGAACTGGGTGATCTCCATCAGCCCGTCGTGACTAGCTACCATCTCGGTCTTCTGGTGTTTCGCCTGTACCAAACTAAAACCTACCGGGGTGAACCCATTGCTCGTTTGAGCAAGTCCTACCCGGAGCGGAGTGACTATCGCCGGTTTGTTGGCAATTTGGAACGTTTAGGTGTGCTTCGGAACACCACCGCAGTGCCTAATAAAGAGGTTTTCATCCTTCTTGGCAAAGATATCTCCTCGGCCGAGGAGATTGCCTGTTGCGTCGATCCCTTCACCTATGTTTCGCATCTGAGCGCTATGGAATATCACGGTCTTACCGACCGTTTTCCCAAAACGCTCTTTATAACCGCCCCCCCACCTGTTCGCTGGTCACAGCTGGCAGGGGAGAAAATGCGAAAGGAGATAGGAGGGGAATTTTACTTGTCGTACCTTGACACTCATCTTCCTCGGTTGCGGCGTCTGCGTTTGCCAAAAATCAATCGCAAGTCCGTTAGCCTATACACGACCGTTCATTATGATCTCGGCGCTTATCTATCAATTCAGGATAAGACTTTGCGAGTCTCAACAATCGGGCGCACGTTTCTTGATATGATTCGGGAGCCTGATCTATGCGGTGGCATCTATCATGTGCTGGACGTATATGCGGAGCATGCGCTCCGCTATCTGCGTTTGATCGTAGATAAGGTTGACCGCCATGGCAGCCCCATTGATAAGGTGCGCGCAGGATATATTCTTGAAGAGCGTCTTAAGCTCGAACATCCTACCATCGCAACATGGCGGGCCTATGCCAAACGAGGCGGTTCACGAAAGCTTTTAGCACAAGCTGACTACAGCCCGCACTTTTCCGAAACATGGTGCTTATCCATTAACATCGATGAGCCTGGGGAGCCTTGATTGCAAAAATTCGATATCAAAGAGTGGATCAACCAGAATTCAGAACATCGCTCCTTTCGCCAAGCCGTTCATACCATCCTCACCGCGATTGCGGGTACTCCCAGCCTACAAACAGCTATGATTATGAAGGGCGGCGTGCTGCTTGCTCTCAGCTACAGAAGCCCGCGTTATACCTCGGATATCGACTTTTCGACAGCAACGAAGCGGCCTGATTTTAACCTTGATGATTTCCGCGGGAAACTTGAAGCGAGTTTGATTGATGCCGTTGAAGATTCGGGATACGGCCTCGATTGCCGCATTCAGCGTTGCAAGATGAGCCCCCCTCACGATGAGGCTACCATGCCGACACTTCAGATCAACATTGGTTATGCCTATAAAGGCCAACACAACTATAAGCGTCTGTTAGAAGGCCGGGCGACTACGGTCATTAGCCTCGATTATAGCCTAAATGAGCCCGTGGAAGAAATTGATATCTTCGAGCTGGAAGACGGGAATGTTATTCATACTTATAGCCTGGTGGAGATGGTGGCGGAGAAGTTCCGCGCGCTCTTGCAGCAGGAAGTCCGCAAGCGGGCACGGCGTCAGGATATTTATGATCTGCACTATGTCCTGAGCGATCATCCCCTGCGCAACGACTCGGATACCCAAGCCCGTATTCTTAAAAGGCTGATTGATAAATCACGCATTCGTGATTTATCGGTACATTTAGATTCTATGTCCAACCCTGAGATTCGAAATCGCACAGCGCTTGAATACTCCAAGATGGCCCCGGAAATTGAAGGTGATCTTCCACCATTCGATGAGGTTTATGCCATAGTCGAGTCTTTTTATCGAGCCCTTCCTTGGGAAAAGGTCTGATTCCCTGTATCACCATTTACTTCATCGTTTCGGCCAAAAATATCTACTTGCGCAGATTCACGTAGGCTTCTGGTCTGCCCCTGAGGGCATGGTACATTGCTGGCATGAAGCACCCCGGCAAAGCAGACTGGACGAGGGTGGCCTATCTGGAGAAGCGAAACCCAGAGAAGCGCCAGTTTCGCTTCTACCGCATCATGATTACCCAGACGCTCTTCGGCTCGTGGGCTATGATCCGCGAATGGGGCAGGATCGGCAGCCCCGGTACTGTGCGGGAAGTCTGGTTCGACAGTGAGCAGGAAGCGTTAGAAGCCGGTGAGAAGCTTATGAATCAGAAAACACGGCGGGGGTATCAAGTCATCACGTGAAATCTCAAAGTCTAAACACATAGCTTCCCAAAGGAAACTATGCCACAAGCTGTGGCCCAAAGAGAGTACGGACTAGTTCTTTTCTCCTTACCTGCGACTCCGGTAGTGGCCTCGAACGTAGGTTTCCTCTCCCGGTAATAGGCGTCATCGTGAGGTTTGTGCGCTGAATTGCAAATACCCTCTACACTTCTATCCGAACAATTCTGTAAGCAGTTGCCCTTCCTACGCCAAGCTGTCTACGTGAACACGGAAAGCAAATACGGCGTCGTTTAGTCGTAACCCAAGAGGTAACCTCGCCCGATTCGCACCATCACAACGGCTGCACCAGACGTGTGCGGCCGTTCTTTTGGACGAAAAGCCAGCCGACGTATCGAGTTGTCGGC
Organism: Nitrosococcus oceani ATCC 19707; assembly: GCF_000012805.1. GTDB lineage: Bacteria > Pseudomonadota > Gammaproteobacteria > Nitrosococcales > Nitrosococcaceae > Nitrosococcus > Nitrosococcus oceani. The sequence goes on from NC_007483.1 coordinate 23,676, forward strand.
TATATTCATTGACTGTCCGCTTGTGACCGCCTTCTACGGACGGTGGTTTATGGCCGATAATGCGATTTATAAATTTGAAAGCCTGGCCCCCATCACCACAAGAGAAACTCTCTTATCTCCCGAATTAATGCCGTTATAGATGATGTGCAACTGGAAGCCATCACAACTGATATTGTCTGACCGCGTACTGATCTAATTGGCTCATTGTGTCTTGGCACAGTAATTTTCACTACTCGGTAAAATCTAGTGCGCTGCTGTGTGTGGCTAACTTGCCTTGTCCGCCGATTCCTTTAACCTCAACTCAATAGCAACCTAATCGCCTGGAGCGCTCAATGGCTTTCGATCAAACCTACTGCATGGATACCCTCATTGCTGCGACCCGGCCTGATGCTGATCTCGGAGAGTTCATTTTTGCCTTTCTCGACGCCTATAACTTTCCCAAGGCGACGGTTACGCAGATTCGCAAGGGTGGTCAACGTAACGTCGCCAGCCGTAAAAATGAAGGGCACGTCGCGATGAAGAACTGGCTGTACTTCATGCCGGTGCGAGCGGGCGAGAGCATTCACGAGGCGCTCCAGGTACTGGCAGATGAAGAAGAGCCGCCGCGCCATAAGTGTCGCTTTCTGGTGGTGACCGACTATCAAGAACTCACTGCACTGGATACCAGGACGGATGAGCGTTTGGAGGTGATTCTCGGTGAGCTGGCCACCCAATACCTGTTCTTTGCCCCCATGGCGGGGCTTGAGCGTACCAAGCCATTTAGCGAAGAATCGGCCGACCTCAAGGCCGCCGCCAAGATGGGGCGGCTGTTTGATCGCCTGAAGGAAATCAACGAGTTTCAGACTCCCGAGCAGCTTCACGCGCTTAACGTGTTTCTGACCCGGTTGCTGTTCTGCTATTTCGCTGAGGATACCGGGATTTTCCCCAAGAACGCCTTCACCAAAGTGATCACCGAAGCTAGCGGCAAGAACGGCGAGGGGCTATCCGACCTACTAAAGCAGCTGTTCCGAGTGATGGATCAAGCCGAGGGCGAGCGACCGGCGGACTTGCCAGCTCATATTGCCCAGTTCCCTTATGTCAACGGCGGCCTATTCCGTGACAACATGCCAGCCCCCAAGATGCGCGGTAAAGCCAGACGGATGATGATCGAGTGCGGCAAACTCCAGTGGAAGGCCGTCAACCCCGATATCTTCGGCTCGATGTTTCAGGCGGTAGTAGACGAAAAGAGCCGTGACTCGTTGGGCCAGCACTACACCTCTGTACCGAACATCATGAAGGTGATCCGTCCCCTGTTCCTCGACAAGCTGTATGCCGACCTGCACAAGTCAAAGGGCAAACGCAGGCAACTGGAAGCACTACTGGTACGGCTGGCCCGTATTTGGGTGTTCGATCCGGCGATGGGCTCCGGCAATTTTCTGATCATCGCCTATAAGGAACTGCGCCGACTGGAGATGGCCACCTTCCGGTCACTTCAAGCTATGAGTGGTAGTGGCCAGCAGGAAATTTTCATGAGTGGCATCCAGCTCAGCCAGTTCTATGGTATCGAGATCGACGATTTCGCGCACGAAATTGCCCAGCTATCCCTATGGCTGGTTGAGCATCAGATGAACACGCTGTTTGTAAAGGAGTTTGGTCATGCTGAGCCAGTGCTACCGCTAAAAGATACTGCCAACTTGGTGCAAGGAAATAGCCTTCGGATGGATTGGCAGAAGGTATGTCCCAATGATGGCAGCGCTGAAATATATGTATGCGGGAACCCGCCATTTATTGGCCATGGTAGTCGAGAGAATAGCCAGCTCGACGATATGCGATTGGTGTTAGGGCAGCTGATTCGCACATACAAGTCCCTCGACTATGTGGCCTGCTGGTTCTTTTTGGCTGCGGAATACTGTCGCCACGGGACAGCAAACGCCGCCTTTGTGTCGACGAACTCTCTATGCCAAGGCAAACAAGCGGGGCTACTGTGGCCGTTGTTGGTAGATATGGGGATGAAAATCAGCTTTAGCTACCAAACTTTCCCTTGGCGGAACAGTGCAAAGGGTAACGCAGGTGTGCATGTTGTGGTCATTGGGCTGGCTGCTCATAACGGACCACGGGTACTCTTCAACCGTATTGATGGTGCCTGGCATCGTAAAGAAGTTACGAACATCAGCCCCTATCTACTAGAAGGAGGCGACACTGTTGTACGGGAGCGACGAGATCCGCTAATTCAGGACGCATTACCAATGTACTTTGGCAATATGCCTAACGACGGTGGCCACCTCCTGTTGACCGCAGGGGATAAAGAGAAGTTAATCGCACAAGAGCCCGCGGCAGAGGCTTGGATCAAGCGCTTAATGGGGGCTAAAGAGTTCCTGCAAGGCCATGAGCGCTGGTGTCTGTGGTTGGTTAATGCCACGAAAGAAGAAATCGATGCTATGCCTGTGGTTCGCGAGCGAGTGGAGCGTGTGCGGGAAACACGTCTTGCTAGCAAAGATGCTGGCGCACGAAAGCTCGCCGAACGGCCGCACCAATTCCGAGACCTTAATAACCCGGAAAGCTTCATTTTAGTCCCAAGCGTTACATCCGAGCGCCGGAAATATGCGCCCGTCGGGATTTTTGAAGAAGACGTAATTGCTACTAACCTAACATTAATCATTCCAGATGCTGGGTTATACGATTTCGCCATTCTTTCCACGCAAATGCACATGGACTGGCTACGCCTGGTGGGAGGCCGTTTAGAAAGCCGTTACCGCTATTCTGCAACTATCGTCTACAACACCTTCCCTTGGCCCAATGCTACCGAAGCACAGCGTAACGCTATCGAAAAACTAGGCCGAGCCGTTATTCTGGCGCGTGCAGCGCATCCCGATAAAACCATGGCCCAGCTTTATGACCCGGACAAGATGCCGGACAAACTGCTGGAGGCCCACCAAGCACTGGACCGCGCCGTGGAGCGCCTGTATCGGGAGCGCCCCTTCCGCGATACCGCTGAGCGTCAGGAATATCTGCTGGCCCGCTATGAGTCGCTGATTGAGGCGGAGAAAACCGCCAAGGCTGGTAGCAGGAAACAGCCTCGAAAAGCCACGAGTATGGAGAGTTAAGGCATGACGGAACTGATCAAGGTTGAATACGGTCGCACCGGCAAGAGTACCAATAGCAATACCTTGGGTATGCGGGAGATGCAGGCCCGAGCATACGAAAAACGCGACAGTCAGTACTTGTTGCTCAAGGCACCACCGGCCTCCGGCAAATCGCGAGCACTGATGTTTCTGGCCCTCCATAAGCTCCATTGCACTGGCCTGCGCAAAGCCATCGTTGCTGTGCCGGAGATATCGATTGGGGCATCCTTTAAGAGCACCGACCTTACTACTCACGGCTTCGAGTGGGACTGGCACGTGGAAGACCGCAACGACCTATGCCGCGCCGGCAATGACAGCGGCAAGGTGGACGCTTTCTGTCGCTTCATGGCGAGCCCGACCGATCGTATCCTGGTCTGCACCCACGCCACGCTGCGATTCGCGTTTGCCAAGCTCGGTCCTAGCGACTTTGATGACTGCCTGGTGGCCATCGACGAATTTCACCATGTCTCGGTCGATGAAGGCAACCGTCTGGGTGGATTGATCGACGATCTGATGCTGGGCGCCACGGCGCATATCGTGGCGATGACCGGCAGTTACTTCCGCGGTGACGCCGCACCGATCCTGCTGCCGGACGACGAAGCCCGTTTCAACAAAGTGACCTACACTTACTACGAACAGCTCAACGGCTACCGCTATCTGAAGTCACTGGGCATTGGCTACCATTTCTACCCAGGGCGCTACCTCGATGCGATTAATGAGGTGCTTGATCCTGATAAGAAAACCATCGTCCATATTCCCAACGTCAACAGCGGCGAAAGCACCAAAGACAAGTATAGTGAGGTCGATCATATTCTCGATGCGCTGGGTGAGGTGGAGGCCCAGGACAGCCAGACCGGTATCGTAACAGTGCGCCATCCCTCGGGACGCTTGCTCAAGGTTGCTGACCTGGTAACGGATACGCCTATCCGCCGCGATGTGCAGGAGTATCTGCGCGGCGTAGAGCACCCCGAAGACGTGGACGTGATCATTGCCTTGGGTATGGCCAAGGAAGGCTTTGACTGGCCGTTCTGTGAGCATGTACTGACCATTGGCTATCGCCGATCGATGACCGAGATTGTCCAGATCATCGGGCGTGCCACGCGTGACAGCGAGGGCAAGACTCATGCCCAGTTCACTAACTTGATCGCTCAGCCGGACGCAGACGATGAGGACGTGAAGGTCAGCGTCAACAACCTACTCAAGGCGATCACGGTGTCACTGCTGATGGAACAAGTGCTGGCACCTAGCGTGTCCTTTAAGCCGCGTTCGCGGATGCAGGCGGGTGAAGAGACGGAGCCAGGCACGATAATCATTGAGGATACTCAGGCGCCAGTCTCGGACAAGGTGATCAGCATCCTCCAGTCAGGCGGCCAGGAAGACATTATTGCCGCACTCCTGCAAAAGTCGGAAGTGGCTGCTGCGGCAGTGACGGAGGTTGTCGAGCCTGAGGTAATCAATGAGTTCGAACTACCTAAGGTTATCGAGCGTCTGCACCCTGAGCTGGATGCTAACGAGCGCGAGCTACTCCGCGAGACAGTGCTAACCACCATGGGTGCCCGCGCCACAGGCGGGTTGTTTAACGAAGAAGACTTGCCCGAAGGCGCTGAGATACATGAGCCTGGCCAAATCTATGACACACATGGCGATGGGCAGCCGGCCGAGCTCGGTACTGCGTCCGATGGACGTGACCTCAGTGATGACAGCAGCGAGGGTGGGGCATCGGGCAGCCGTCAGTTCCTCAAAATTGGCGATAAGTTCGTTAACATCGAACACCTCAATATTGACTTGATCAATCAGATCAACCCTTTCCAAGGGGCCTATGAAATTCTCTCCAAGGCGCTGACGGCACCGGTGCTCAAGGCGATTCAGGACACCGTGGTAGGCGACCGGGCGCAGATGACCGAGGAGGAAGCGGTGATATTGTGGCCCAGAATTGTAGAGTTCAGGAAAGCTAAGGGACGAGCACCGATGGTGCATAGTGATGATCACATGGAGGTCCGCTACGCTCTGGCACTGGCCTATATCCAGCATAAAAAGCGTGAGCGTATGCAGGAGGCCACAACATGATTCGTACCCGCCGCGAGCCCTTCAAGCGCCGAACGCTAGATGACATCTTTGCAGAGCCTGACAGTCTTGGTCTGCTTGACGTGGGTCCTAAGCGTGCTGCCGCGCCGACCGCTAATCAACGATTAGTAGCCAGGCTTCAGACGATTGCGGCTTTCGTCAGCGAGCAGGGGCGCGAGCCTACTCAGAACGCTGATGATCTTGGCGAGGCGACCCTGGCCGTGCAGTTGAGCGCCATACGCGCCAACCCTGAGCATGTGGCCGCCTTGACCGTCTGGGATACTCATGGGTTGCTGGAAGCGTCAGTGGCCCGTGAGCTCCGACCCAGCGCGCTGGCAACGACTGCATCAGCGCCAGCACCGCCTGTTGAAGGAGATAGCTCTGCACCTTCAACGATGCCCCCTCAACAGGAGACCACATCTCCCGATGCGGTCACCTCATTGGAGGATATCTGGGCTAGTGATGTTCTGGGCCTATTGGGCAGCGCTGATGAGAACGTGGACTCGATATTCGACCTGCAACACGTATCCAAGGTTGAATATAAAGACTTGCCGGACGAAATCGCGCAGCGCACCCACTGCGATGACTTTTATCGCTTCGAGAGCCTGTTTGATGAAGTGCGCCAGGAGCTCCGCTCCGGTGATGCCGAGGCGGTGCCTTTCCAGAGGGAGTCCCAGATCGCTGAAGGGGATATGTTTATTCTCAACGGCATGATCTGTATTACGGATCAGGTAGGCAAGGAGAGTATCGGTGCCGGCACCAAATTCAATCCTCGTCTGCGCGTCGTCTACGACAACGGTACAGAGTCTAACCTGTTGCTGCGCTCACTGGCCAGGGCGCTCTACAAAGACAAAGTTGGGCGGCGCATTCTGCGGCCCGATAGCACTTTCGATGCCATGCGCGGTATCACGCATCGTGACAAGCGCACCGGCATGATTTATATCCTACGCTCGCTGAGCCTGAATCCAGCGCTAAACGGTATACGTAATCTTCATAAGATCGGCTACACTGAGAAAGACTTGGATGCCCGCCTAGCCAGTGCAGAAAAGCAACAAACGTACCTCGAAGCACCGGTCAAGGTCGTTGCCTCCTTCGACTGCTACAACCTCGATCCACGTCGTTTCGAACGCCTCGTCCATACCATGCTCCACCATCAGCGCGTTAACGTCACGCTCCACGACCGCGATGGTAGCACTTACCGCCCTCGCGAATGGTTTGATGTAGAGCTAGAAACCGCCCGTGAAGTGGTCAACCGTATTGTGGATGGCACCATCGCACAGTACCGGATGGATAACACCACTGGAAGGTTGGTGGCGAAAAGAGAAAAAGACGTTGGCTGATTCCGACCCAAGGCAGACGCTTACAAACTAGATATGCTCCCGAGTAGCGAGCCAGCTTCGGAATCAACCGTTTTTTTCACTGCCGCTAATGACTAATGATTTACGCGCTCATTCTTGCGGTGCTCCGTCCCCGTCGCCATCCAGAGGGGTCATCCTACAAGCCAAATACCACCCGCCTCGGCGGCAGAGCTGGTCATCTCCTTGCAGTAGCACTTAGGACCATACACACGTAGAGGACGCTTGCTTGCCAAATGCCAAACGCTTTGCCCGGTTGCCGTAGGGCTGATGCTTCTCTGGCCGCCTATTTCAGTCAGGCGCACTTTAATTGGTTGGTCACCGGCTGCTAGCAGGGTAAGCGTATCGCCGTCAGTTATTCCCACCACGCGTCCAGTGTGGTCGGCCAAAGCCGCCAGGGAGAAAAACAGAAACAGGATTATTATTTTTCTCATAGCTACCTCGACAAAAGAAAACTCCGTCTGAGGGAAATTTCCTATGAAACCGAATCAGCATAGCTATCCATGAGAAACATCTATTCTCTTCAACCAAGGGGATATTGCGTAGCGGAATCGGTCGTGGGCCAACCGCTCAAAGGCGGCCGGGTCCGGGAAGAGTTCAATCCTTGTCTTTATATTGCCAGAAAGCGTCAGTACACCAGTTGTCTGGCAGTCCCATTGCTTGTTTGGATATCTCTGGGAAGTCCTGCAATAGCTCGATTAAATGCTGGTGCCAGCGGGTATGCGGGCTGACCCGTTGCATCAAATAGTGCAGCACCGCCAGCACCACGGCGACGCGAGTGTGTGGGGTGCTCCGGCGCAGATAGCTGGGCCAGGGGAAATTCTGCTGCTTGGGCAACTCCGGCTTGATCCCCAGTTCACGATTCCACAGGCGGGCATGGTGGGCACAAATATTGCGCACCATGCTCAGGGTATGTAGCCAGGAATCCAGCAAAGGCGCCGGGACGGTCAGTCGTTGGCCGATGGACTTGCGGTCATGATCTTTTGCCAATCCCTTGAACAGGTGCGATAGATCACCCAGCGTCAACTCTTCAAGCATCGCCCAACCTGGCATCAAGGCAGGATCATCGTAGCTGAGCGCATAGTGGCGGGCGTAGCTTTCCTGAGCCCGGCGCTGTCGAAGCTGTTCCTTGTGTGCCTCATCGGCACGGGTCAAGCGGCGGTTGATGCGGTCCACCTCGCGCTTGTAGTCCCGCAGCGCTTTTTGCTGCGTGCCTTCGATGCTATCCAGCAAGCGTTTATGTTTATAGCGATCCTTGAACAGCCTACGGTGCAGATACCAATGCGCGCCATGGATAGGCCCCATGTGGTTGGAAATAGCCGCTCTGGTGGCTACCTCCACACGCTTGATGGCATCTATAACGAGCAGCCGCAAGCGATGGTCGAAGTCATACAGACGGCTGATCTGGCCAAAGCCGGTGCCAGGTTGAAAAGCATGATCGGGGTCCTCATGGACTTGAAATGGCCTCATGTAGGGCGTCAGACGGAAGAAGCTCACCGCTTCCAGAAAGAGCGCCGCACGGGCCTCATCCTGTATCTGAATGCCTCGTCTCTTAAGTAGAGCCAGTTGCTCAGCGACGGTAATTGCAGGCTTAACGAACTGCCTCATCCCACCTCCCGCTGAGCGCAGGCAATAAAAAACCCGCACGATTTGAGCATGACTGCCGAGGCAAACATAGGCGAGGCAAACATAGGCTTGGCGGGTATATTAAAGGCAAGTATAGACCATTCGCGTCTATAGGGCTAGCTTCTGTCCAAAGACCGCTGCCGGACGGAGCTGTTTTTACTAGGTCCGAGTCCGGCTAAGCGGTTATCCACCGCTGCGACTCGCGCTCGCGGATTAAATATAGATTAAAGAAAGGCACAAACTCCGCAAAAAATAAGGCACGTAGTTCGAGCGACCGAGACTCCTAAAAAATTACCCATTATTATCTTATTATCAATTGCTTACGAAATTTTTGTTTTTTCACTAATCTTTCCTTTTGCTTGCGCGTGTTTGTACTGCCCCGAATCGGATTCACTCCGCCTTTATCAGCTTGGGCTGGGTCAACGAACCATCCAGCGCGGCCTCGGCCGGCCAATACAGGCGCATGTACATGGCAAATGGTCCTTTCGGTGCGGGCAATCAGTTGGATTCCTTCTATTCAAAATTGAGACAGCGCGTCGCGGCTTCAGTATGATGCTCACCTCAACTTCTGCCAGTCAACTTTTGACATCCCCTCGCCCTGAACGGCGGGGACTCCAGCGCGAAAATTTAGAGGACATCGCATCAGGCGCACTTCTCATGCCATCTCTCTGCAACATTTCTTTTGCAAGATATTCAAATACCCCACGGCTCTTAATGCTCCCCTTTTGGCGGTACTTCACACAAAACCCCAGAAAGTAAAATCGCAATGGTAACTCCAAGGGCTTTGTGTCCCTCACAAATACCCCCTTAACACCTCCGGAATCACTTCTTCCTCTTTCTCCTCAGATATCCTTAACTCCACCGGAGGATCGCCCGGCCTGAGCCAAAACTGTACATACACCTCGCCTTGGATAGCGACCCTATTCAGATAAGGCCCCAGTTCCTGCCCTCGGGCATAGTGCAACCGCAACACCTTCCCATTGAAAGCCACCGGATGGTACAAATCAATATCCGCCACCGGCGCCAGTCGGCTCCCCACCTGCATTTCCCCGGACAAATAATACGTGTGCCGCCGGTCCAAACGCTTCAAAAGCCAGCCCAAAGACCGGCCCTGCATCTCCACTTTATGGGACACCACCCGCAAGGGTTCCCCCGCTAGGAGCTTGGCCCGGGTGGGATAGAGATTGTGATGGAGCTGGGACTTGCCCACCGCTCTCGGTTGGCCCTGATGGAGCACAATCAATCCCTGCTGCCACACCCCGAGCACCGGGCACTGGCAGGTAATCTGTTCCAAGGTCAGATTATCAATGGCCTCCAGCTCCAGGGTAAACCAGTGGGTGCCCGCCTCCTTGATAAAAGCATCCCGGGCCAACTCGAAGTTGCCCAGCAAGTGCTGCAACCCGGTGCGAAACCCCAGGCCGCTCACGGGATACAGCGCCAAACAAGCGGCCAGCAAGACGGTCATGAGCACCATCTCCGCCTTGCTGCCCACCGCCATCCGGTAATCTCGATTTCCCGGCATCACTACCCGCACCGGGGAAGGCCAGAGCAAATCAGCGCCCCGGAGGTTGAGCATATCGATCCACAGGTGGGACCAGTAACCGCCCAGGATGCACCCAAAATAGACCGGCTTGAGCCACAGGAGGGGAGAAATGAGCACCGCCAGGACCATCAGGGCAAGGAAGGAATGGGTGATCGTGCGGTGGCCAAAATGCTTCTCCAGCCGGGTGGAGAGCCAAAACAGTACCCGCCCCAGCTTGGAAGTGGGCAAATCCACATCCGGCAGGAGGGAAGCCCCCGCCGCCAAGGCCCAACCCAGGAGATCCGTGTCGTATTCAAACAGGGCCGCCCCGCCCAGGTAAAGGACGGAGGCAAAGGCGATATGGGTGCCGGCAATCATGCCCTAAAGGACCAACACCTGCCTCAGCCCTTCCGCCAGAGCGTCCAAGTCTTTTTTGGATAAACGGCCGGCTGCCTCTAGCAAGCGGGACTTATCCACCGCACGGATCTGATCGCAGACCGCCACCACGGGCTGAGCAAGGCCCTGGATAGGCACGGTCAGGGGCGGCCTGGGCTTGGCGGAGGTGGACAAGGGCACGACCACTACCGTGCGCCGGGCCTGATTGATGGGCGTGGCCCCCACCAAGACGCAGGGGCGGCGCTTGCGGATTTCCGACCCTTGGGTGGGATTAAGATTCACCCAATACACCTCACCCCGAGTCATGGTTGAGGCCATCGCCCACGGTGATGTCCCAGTCTTTCATTTCTTCCCCCAGGGCATCGTCTGCCTCCACTTCCAGGGCGCATTGATAAAGGGCCTGCTCCCGCTTCTCAAGCTCCTGCGCCAGGAGGCGGGCGATCACCTGGCTGCGTTGTTTCGGCGGGATGCTGGCCCGCATGCGCGCCACCAAGTCAGGGGGCAAGGAAAAGAGCACTTTTTGCATTGAAATTTCTCCTTTTGGATATCCTATATACTATATCCATAATAGGATAACGCAAGCGCTTCCTTAGTTCGTCTTCCCGGCCCCCTTGAACAAGAAAAACCGCAGGCTCAAAAACAGGGCGGCAGCCATGCCCGCCAGGATATACAGCTCCGTATCCCCCAGGCCAATGGCCAAATAGCGGGAGCCGATAATCAAAGCGCTGGCCACCATCATCACTGGGGTAAAATCCAGATAACGTATCCCCGCCTGATGGCGCATCTCCCGGATTTTGCGCTTGTCCACTACCCGCTCCTTGGCGCTGTCGTTGACCATGTCGTAAATCGCCTGGGGGTTACCGCCGCCTTGTTTCACCACATGGGAGACGTACAGTTCCGGGGACTCAATCAGTACCCCTTGCTGGGTGATATACGTTTGTACGATTTCCGCCGAGGCTTCCGGGGTCAGGGGCGAGACTTCCATTTCCTTCATCTTCCACCACAATTTTCGCAGGCCCTGCTTTTTCTCGCTGGCGCAGGTGATGACTTGGGCCTGGTCAAAGAGCGCCAACCAAAATGCCTGCTGGGTCGGGGTGAGCCGGGTCATATCATCCACCGCTATGAGGACCCGGCCCCCATGAGCGGAGAGGGCCGGGATGATGGCGCCGGTCAAGTCCCGGATGCTAAGCCGGTTCACCGTGCGCTTGACCTTTGCCCATTCGATTTCCGCAGGCGGCAGTTCATCGTAGCGCCTAGCCAATTCCAAAGCGCTGGGTTTGATGATCCCCGCGGCCAAGAGTTGGCGGGCCATCTCTACGAACTGCCCCTTGGCCTGGTGGTCATGCAGATGGACGACGGTCAGGGCACGGCAAGGGCGGGAGGATTGCCTCTCAGGGGAAGGCGTTGCCTCCCGCCCCTGAAGCTTCCCCAGTGCGGCCTCCAGCACCGCCGACTTGCCAACCCCCACCGGTCCGCTCAGGAGCACGTGCTTGCCCTTGCGCAGTTCCTTGACGATGGAACTGACTAACGCCTCTCGGCCCATCAGTCCGGTGATGTGCTTCATCTCCCGGCAGTCCTCCTTCTCCTTTCAAATAGGCCAACAGCGACGGCCACTGAGGACCGGCGTAAGCGGCTATGTTTTGGCGTTGGGAAGCGATGAGCAAAGCCAGTTTCTCCACGCTCGCCTGGGCTTCGTTGAGTTTTTGGGCCAGGGTCCATAAATTTTCCACCTCCTCGTAGCCGCTCTCCACCCGCTGCTGCGCCCACCCTGACTTATCCCGATAGAACTGAAGCTGGGTCTTAGCCGCGGCCAAATCCGCTTCATAAACCCTGAGCTGGGCCATGCCTTGCAAAGCTTGGTTGCGGGTCTGCTCCAGGGCGCGGGTCTCCTCCAGCGTTCTGAGCGCATGCTCCCGGTTCTCTTGGCGGGAAATCAAGGGAATATAAATCTGCACGCCCGCCGTAGTACCGGTGGTAAAAAAACTATCGGTCGCTTGAAGGCTACCGCCATCAGTGGAAGCACGGGCGAAAAGAGAAGTCCGCTCCAGCAGCCGCTCGGCCAGGGTGGGCGGGGCGTATTCCCGCGTAACCCCTTGATAGGCTCGCAGGAGGGGATTGGAAGCGAGGATAAATTCCAACACGGCCTGCTCCTGCCAGGCCCCGGCCCAGGCCGGGAGTAAAAGCAGTCCGCACCACCACGCTCGCTTAGATTTTTTCCAGCAAACCCTCATATTCATCCTTGGTGAACCAATCCATCATGGGTTTTATCTCCAGCACGTCCCATTCAATGGCCACGGTGCAGCCTCCGGGAACGACCCCTGCATCCACCCGCGTTACGGTCCCGGTGGTGCCCCTTGGCGCCCAGGGGAATTTAACCTTAGCGCGCCGGCGTTGGCCAAGCAGCTTTAGCGCATCTTCCACCGTGAAATAATCATGTTTCATAAGTTGATTATTTTCTGTTACCTGATCCGCAGATCAGCTTATTAATTAATTTTAATAGAAAACAAATATTTGTCTATGATTTATCTTCTTTTTCCATGTTTTTTTGCATTTCGAAGCGCTTTCATGCCTTTGCTTACCTCCAATTCGGTGAGCGACAGGCGGCAAATATCTTCTGGCAACCGTCCTACTAGGTAATAGAGATAATCCGTATCGAGCTTTAAGGCTTTTGCAAATTGGCGCAGGAGGTGATCGGAAGAAGGCATACGTCGGTCGTATTCGATATCGTGGAGATATTGGGGAGAAATAGGGTGGCCATTTTCATGGTGAATCCTGGCGGCAAGCGCCCGCTGGGTTAAGCCTTGTTGAGCGCGCATGGTGGCAATGTAGTGGCCAAAGGTCGTGCTTGTCTTCGTCATTCCGCTGATTTGCGTATTTTTATTTATGTCTAAAAAAATAACTTTGCGGGGTGCATTCAAATGTAGCCTTAATCGATTACCCCGCAATTGGCTAAGCTGAGGTGTTTTTGACTAATTACCTTTTATTTTTTGGTACTGATAAAAGGTTGTGATTAAGCTCCGCCACTTAAAGAAACCTAATGACGACACTTAAGTTTAAGTACTTTTTTATAATTTCTCCTTAGCCGACAGCTAATTAGAAGTATACCGACACTTAATATTAAGCTTTACACAAGCAAATGAGGCTCCATCGAGAGAATCACCCTGCGAGAGATAAAATTCGCTCCGTTGATATTAAATAAGGCGGGGTTCAGAGAGAAAATAATTTGAAAGGATTGCAAGCAGGCAAATCCAACCCTTCCTTAACGCTGTAAGGGAGCCATAATGGACGGCCAGGAAGGAAAAAAGGAGAAATTAAGGGGGTCGTCTTTTACCGATGACAATTTTCTTGAGATGGGCGATAGCGGAACGCGGGTCTTGCGAGGGCGGTGATTTTTGCGGCGTGGTTTCCTCTGGCGTTCGGGTTTGATTATGCTGCGTTTTTTTTGCCTCTGCCGCTTTGATGATTAATTCCAGCCGACCTATGGGCTCCTCTCTTCTTTTTTGCTTGTGGTGGCGTCTGGAAGCTTTATCGCGTTCATGGCGCAGCCACTTACTTAAGCCAAAGGCTTTAAATAAAGAGGTCGAAATAGTGCGGATTGCGGGGTAACCCGTGTACGTGGCAAGGCCAGACTGCTTGGCAATGGGGTGAACGGTAATGATGCCGGCCGCAACTAGGTCGCGAATGGCGCGCTCGGCACGCCTTAGACCAATACCACATAGGGTTGCAATGCGTTCCATGCTGATTCCACCAAAGGAGCCATCCTTCCAAGGGATGCCAACCCGGAGAGTCACCAGGTCAAGATAATGGGTCAGACAGCTTAAAATCTGGAGGCAAGCCTCCCGCCGCTCGCTACGCTGCTTCCGCTCACTTCCGTTAGCAAGGTTAAGAGAGGGCAAAATGGCCTCTGGATCATGGTAATAAGCGCGGATTTTCTCGCTGAGCTTGCCTAGAATGCGCGGGCGCTCTTTATGATTTTCTGGGGGTAAAAACCACCGTGGATTAGCGGGATTATGACCGCAACCATTACCACCTGAAACAAAGATATCGAAATTATTGTTATTTTCCGTTATTCTATTCATCTAAAACGTTTCGAGAGGCTTCGTTGTTATTTTCCGTTATTCTATTCATCTAAAACGTTTTGAGAGGCTTCATTTGAACGTTTGATATGTCTAGGCCAGGTGTGCCAGCACCTGGCCTTTTTATTTGTTTAGTGCTATCCCGGGCCAGGTGTGTGCCAGCACAACTAACCCTAAAATTTACAATAAAGTTACTTTTAAATACTTCTTAAGAATCTCAATTTGTGGAAGCCTTCAAACTTTTACTCTGGTTTCCCCTAATCAATACTGGATCTCACCCTATATCTCCCCATTGATCGCGGCTGACTTAAGCAGAGGTTAATGGGTTTTTCCTCTGAGAACCCTCCATTCCGCTCATGTAAGCTAGGGCATTCTTCATTACCGCATTTCGTTAAATTTATTTTTAGGTTCGCTTTTGGGCCAGTCCGATAAATCGAGGACACACTGCGAAAAGCCAAGCCCTCTTGCAAACCTCGCTGCGGCATCGAGCGATTTAAAAACTCGGGTAGGTCCCCGCTGGACCCGCAGAACCTTTTCGGACATGCCATAACACACCACCATGGCGTAGCCACCCGGTACACCTGCAATCCGAACTTTTTCCACTGCGCCTACCTTAGCAAGGACGCGCAGTGAGGGTGTATCAATTGATTCAGCCATGCCTATTTAAAACATAGAAAAAAACATATTGCAATATCAAAAATAGAAATTTGAATATTCAAATTTCAGAAATTGATTTTATACAACGTGATATTATCTTCTTTATCAGAAGGCTAGTATGGATAAAAGCATGTATAAGTATTAAGTGAGTTCCCTTATCTTCTTGCCCGTATCTTCATTTTCCAGAAGCGCCGCAACGCTACAATCTAGCGCCTTGGCAATTTTTCTAAGCGTAGGTAACGTGACGCTCTCATTTTCTTCACGCTCAATTTTACTCAAGCCGCTTTGATCTATACGAGCTTCTTTGGCTAACTGGGTTTGAGTCAGCCCAGCGGCTATACGTAATCCCTTGATATTCTTACCTACGCCCATGATCCTACCCCATAGAATGGATGCGTTTTACTTTAATCTAAGGAGTAAGGATTATATTCCTAGCGATAGATGAAATAAAGGACGGTAAATCGTTGTATATTCTATAGGGGAAAGTATTTCAGCCATTGCGCTGCTCATAGACCTACGTCACGACCTCAGCACCTACTTCTAGGACCTTCTAGGCTAAAAGAGGGTATGTTCGGGATACGTGTAGAAGATTAGCCTTCCCATCTCTGCTGTCTACCACTTACGTAATCACTAGCCGCTTACTTTGCTCCAGGTGGGCGCCAGGCACATACTCCCCATCTTTCAAGGTCTCACCAAGCGAGGATTTTAAAAGCACGGTCTCAGTTCGGATTTCCTTGTACCTTGCAGGAACTTGCTCTTCATTATCGATCACTACCTTGGGCGGGCTTGCTTGGAGTCTCAGCGATAACTCGGGACTCTTAATCCTAGTTATGCCCGTGCGTTCCATGTGAGTTTCGAGATATCCTCTTAGTCTCTTGACATGCCGCATCATGGACCGCTCTCGTTGTTCCATCGCCTTACGGGCTTCCTTAATAGCAGAAGCTTCTGCCTCTAGGCTGCGTATATAAGCAGCCACATGACGAGCTTTTACCTCGAACGCGCCTTGCAAACCTTCCAGAGTGTCGGTGATCACTTCCGCGGGCAAATCATCTATCTCGGCTAGCCCTTCTAGAACCTCCAGATAGTCATCGGCGATCGCATATAATCTCAACGTACTCATTGTGAATTTTCCCCTAAGAGCGGGCGAGCCCGGTTATCCCGGGCTCGCCATTTGCCCTTTAAGCTGTTGTTGACTCTATCCGTATGGCCTTGCGCTCGGTGTGAGCTTCCTCCTCAGCTACTTGCTTCGCCCACTCATTGAGCTTTTCGTCCAGGATGCTGTAAATCTCTTGGGTCATATCAGCAAAGTGCTCGATGCGCCCTTTGCTGGCGCGCTTAAGCCAATCTTTTACTCGATCGCGTTCCAGCCCCAATTCAGTAATGCGCGCTTCTAGGCGCCGATGTTGAGCTGGCGTGATCTGTTGTCGTTGTAATTTATCTTTCTCATTTTCACTTTGCGTACTTTGATCCTGGCTACGATTTTTTTCTGAATTTTTATGCGAGTCCGCTCCAATTCTGCTCTGTGCCCCGTCTTCCAAATCCTGGGTGAACACTTCGCTAAGCCCGGCCATTCGTAATACAGCATCTATCATCGCGCTCTTTTCGGCCATTTTTAGGGTCTTATTCAAATCGTCACCATCCTTGGAGGCATTGCGGGCACCAACTCCATCGGCCATCACAAGGCCGCTTGTGTTCTTGATCTCGCAGCGCAAGATCACCTGCTTGATGCCCGCGCCAGAAATTGCTGCCTGTTCATAGTCCGGTAGCGTGGGGAAGCGAACCGTGACACCAAGCATACCGCAAATCTTCTCGGCTCCCGGCTTGAGCAGACTAGGCTTACTCCAGTGTTTCGAATTCGGGCACTCCCCTGCCTTGCCCTGGGCCGCATACTGACATTTATTCTTGCCCACACTGTGGATACGGCCGTAATCAACGCCTTCCACCAATG
>NC_007484.1:900000-997500 GCF_000012805.1 Nitrosococcus oceani ATCC 19707
GTCAGTAAGATCTTCAGGAGCTTGGTATTCCTGCGGAGGTTGGGATTTTACCGATTTTCCTCCTTGGTATCTGTAAAATCCGCTCCCGCTTTTTTTGCCAAGTTGCCCTTGTTGAATTTTGATTTTCAGCTCTTCGGGTATTTGCTCTGGGGGAGTTAATCTTTCAGCCACCGAGAGGCAGATATCAAGACCCACCGTATCTGCCAGTTCGATGGGGCCCATGGGCATGCCAAAATCGATAGCAGCCTGATCGATAACTGGGCCAGGAACGCCTTCACTGAGTAGCCGCGTTGCTTCTAGGAGGTAGGGGGTAAGCACACGATTAACCAAAAACCCCGGCAGACTTTTTACCGGCAGGGGGAGACGGCCAATCTGGCGGGTAAAAGCTGCAGCTCGCGCCATCTCTTCGGCTTTCGTTGCTTCTCCTTTCACTATTTCGACCAACTGCATTTTGGCAACGGGATTAAAGAAATGAAGCCCTACCAAGCGTTCTGATTGAGACAAGCTTTCAGCCAAAGTTTCTAAGGGAATACTGGAAGTGTTGGTGGCCAGCAAAGCCCCCGCTTTTAGCCTAGGTTCGATGGCCTGAAACAAGGATTGCTTAGCTTCTATATTTTCGAAGATAGCTTCAATCAATACATCGGCTTTAGCGAGTCCCTCCCCCCTCGGGTCGGGCATTAGCCGATCCATGGCCGCCTGGATTGGACGCTGGCTTTTGAGGCGTTTCTTGAATAATCCATGGGCCCGCTTAATGGCTGGAGCAATACGGTCGGGGGATTGATCCTGAAGGCTGACATGAAGGTTTTTTAGGGCGCACCACGCGGCGATATCTCCCCCCATAGTGCCAGCCCCTATCACATGAACCCGTTGAGGCTTAAAGATACCCTGTTTTCCCAGGGATTTGAGCCGTTGTTGAAGCAGAAAAACCCGAATGAGGTTGTTGGTTGTTTCGCTGATGAGAAGGGCGGCAAGGGATTCGGCCTCGAGTGCCAGGCGCTGCTCGATGGTGCCTTCTTGCTTTTCCCATAGCTCCAATAAAGCAAAAGGGGCAGGATAGTGCCTTGAGTTGACCCGTTTTTCAAGTCGGGAGCGTAATACTTTGGTGACGAGCTGCCGCATTGGCGCCTGCCCTATCAGTCGTTGCCAGAAAGGAGGACGGTAGGGAGGGGGCGATTTCTTTATAAAGGCGCGGGCGGCCTGCTGAAGGTGACGAGCGGGGACGGCTTGATCAATCAATCCCAGACGTACTGCGGCACGGGTGCTGAGGCTGCGCCCATTCAGCATCATCTCAAGAGCGGGAAGGGTACCGATGAGGCGGGGTAGGCGTACGGTACCGCCATAACCGGGATGGATTCCAAGCTTGACCTCGGGTAGCCCGAGTTGAGTCTCAGGGTTATTTGCCGCTACTCGGTAGCGGCAAGCAAGGGCCAGTTCTAGCCCGCCGCCGAGACAATAGCCATGGATAACGGCAACAGTGGGAAAAGGAAGATTAGCCAAGCGGTTAAAGATTTCATGGACCCGCTGAATCCATGTTCGGGCTTCGGTTGCTTTACGAAGCGCGGTAAATTCAGTGACATCTGCTCCGGCAATAAAACCTTGCTTCTTATCGGAAAGGATGATGAGGCCCTTGGGATTCTCTGTAGCTAATTGGACTAATTGCTTATCTAGTGCTTCTAGTACGGATTTGGACAATACATTGGTATTTTTTCCGCTTTGATTAAGGCGTAGCCAGACAATGTCATCGGTATCTTTCTCGGCGCACCAATCGGTATTGTTATTCATTAGCTTACCCCCTTTCTAGTAACATAGCACCACCTTGACCTCCACCAATGCAAATAGTGGCGATACCGCGTTGGCCGTTTAAGCGTTTCAAGACATGCAGCAAGTGCAGTACAATGCGGGCTCCGCTAGCACCGACTGGATGGCCTAGAGCAACAGCCCCTCCATCCACATTGAGCCGTTTTCGATCCAATTCGCCGAAGGTTTCTTTCAAACCAAGTTCATCGCGGCAGTAGCCTGAATCTTGCCAAGCCGCCAAACAGGCCAAAACCTGGGTAGCAAAGGCTTCGTTCAATTCCCAGGCATCCAGGTCATTGAGGCTGAGTTGGTGGCGTTGCAGCAACGGGGTTGTGGCATGCACGGGCCCTAGTCCCATCTGGGCGGGATCTAAGGCAGCCCATTGGCTATCTACAATGCGCCCTATTACCGGAAGTTGGTGCTGGGTAACCGCTTGCTCTGAAGCCAATAGTAGCCAACAAGCACCGTCTGTGACTTGAGCACTATTGCCAGCAGTCACCAAGCCGTAGGGACGGTCAAAAACCGGTTTGAGCTTATTAAGCTGGGCTATTGAAGTGTCCCGGCGTAGCCCGTCATCCTGTTCAAAGAACTGACCATTAGCGGCGAACATCGGGATCACTTCGTTTAGCCAGCCACTGTCCTGAGCGTGAGCCAAGCGCTGGTGGCTTTCAAGTGCATAAGTATCCATGGCCTGGCGGTCGATGGCGAAGCGGCTGGCAAGGATTTCCGCCGTTTGTCCCATAGAAAGTCCCACCACGGGATCCGTCAAGCCCCGTAATAGGCCGATAATAGGACGCAGATGGTAGGGACGTAAACGCCCCAGTAAGCGTAAACGCGATTTAATATTACGGGCCTGGTTCCAATCCCCTAGCCAATCCACTAAGGGCCGGCTTAGCAGTACCGGCGCGTGGCTCATGGCTTCTACCCCGCCAGCCAATACCAGGCTCGCACGATCATTGGCGATGTCCAGGGCCGCGCAATCGAGTGCCTGCATGCCCGAGGCGCAATTGCGTTGCACGGTCCAGGCGGGGATATGATCCTGAATACCTAGGCGTAAGGCGGCCACCCGGGCAATGTTGGCCTCATCTGGACCGGGCATGACGCAACCTAGGATAACCTCGCTCAACATCTCGGGCTCAAAGGGCTGGCGGGCGAGTAATGGACGGCCCGCAGCGACTGCTAGGTCAGTTGCGGTGAAGGGACCGGGTTTCCCCCGGGCTTTAAGGAAGGGAGTCCGAGCACCATCGACAATATAGACTGGCCGGGGCAGGGAGCGTTGTCCACCTTGTTCCATGTTTGCCTCCGTATTTTTCGTTTTGATCTTGCCGATTAACCGCTATCTCAGGTTTTCCATAACGCTCAAATGCCTTGTCCCATGATGGTTTCGGCGGATTGCGGTGGGATTAACCGTTTAAAGCTTACTCTAGGTTACTGTTGTTAAGGGATTGATACAACTTTCATCAATCAACCCCTTATCCCTGTTTGTTAGTGCTTCCCCTAATATCAGTGGCTTCCTTTATTTTTATTTTGTTAACTCAATGATACAGAAACAATAGGTAATTTTCTGTTTATTATCAATTTTCATAGAAATAATCTTTAGAAAACAATTATATCCTATATTTTGGCATGGACTTTGATGTAAGGCATAGATAAAAGGCTAAGTCGTTATAGCGAAGACTCGCGCGAATAATTTTTTTATGCTAATTAGTAGAATCGTACGCAATGGAAAACCCCGCTCTCATTACAACTATAAAAAGAGAATGCCTGATTACCTCCAGTAAGCCTAAGATGTTAGTGGTTTTATGGGATGAGGTAGAGGTTAGCCCTTATCCAAGACAGGGTAATAAAAACAGGAATATCATAAAAGCTAAAACGAGTGCTACTTCTTGTATCAAAGGGTCTTCGCTGGTGGAACCGTGATTTTTAGTAGTCAATTCTATGGTTAGGGGGCTTGCTCTGTTGGTGTTATGGCTAGTGGCAATAGAGGTTGCTTCAAAGGCCGAATATATCCAGCCTGAAATGGTTGTAAGCCGGGGTGCCCATTTTCTAGAGCTGAATAAAACAAAGATATCCGGAAACTCAGCTTCACTTGTTTATGATTACCAAATTATTAATAGCTACCCCCATGATCCGGAAGCTTTCACGCAAGGATTAATTTTCGACGGAGGGTTTCTTTATGAAAGCACGGGGAAGCGGGGCAGATCTACATTAAGAAAAGTAGAGTTAGAGACAGGAAGTATATTACAAAAACATTCCTTACCAACCCGTTATTTTGGCGAAGGGCTAACTCTTTGGCAAGATAAGCTCATCCAACTGACGTGGCAAAGAGGGGTAGGGTTTGTTTACGATAAAAAGACTTTTGGTTTCCTTTACAAATTCTTTTACTCCACCGAGGGTTGGGGTCTCACCCATGATGATCGTCATCTTATTATGAGCAACGGCAGCTCAACTCTATCTTTCTTGGATGCAGAGACTTTTCAGCAGGTAAAACAAATTCAAGTACATGATAATGATAAATTTATTTCTAACCTTAATGAGTTAGAGTATGTCAAGGGAGAAATTTACGCCAATGTTTGGTTGACCCATTATATTGCAAGGATTTCTCCCGAGACAGGCCAGGTAAAGGGCTGGATCAATCTTGAGGGGCTGCTGGGCGAAGGGGTGTCTGATTCATCTGCCGGTGTCCTTAATGGAATCGCCTATGATGATAAGCAGGAGCGGTTATTCGTAACGGGAAAGTATTGGCCCAAATTATTTGAGATTAAATTGGTCGAGAGGTAATCAAGAATTTTATTATCCATGGTAAGGAGTCCACCAAGGGATCAGTCGGCTGGCTGTTCCTGCTTTCAAAGGTGGGAGGTGTCGCTCCGGGTCATGGAGGCGCTCATGCCCTGGCACACGGTCTGTGCTAACTATCCCCTCGCCGATAGAGCAAGCGTTGAATGAGAGTCTTCCTGAGTCGGCATTGTCATCCGAACCGTCATGCAAACTCTACTCTGCCTGGCTTGTCTCTACTATCATTTAAGCTTGGCTATGCAGGCTCTTAAATGAGAAAGCTAGAAATTAAGTGAGGATAAGCTCTGGGAGACAAACCGAAATGGTTGATATTGACTATGCTAGCATCAAGTGATCTATTCTCTAAGAATGAGAAATTGGGTTAGGCGCGGCAGAAGTGGGTAACACTAGATTTGGGAAAAAACGATGGTATCTCCCTCCCTTTACGAGGCGGTTTAGAGATAGGGGAGTATTCGCGATGCAGGGGGAAGATGGTAGAAAACGGGCAGTTATCGAACAGGTTAAACCTGAAATTGATGGCGGCCGCTTTGCCATCAAACGAACGGTGGGTGAAACTGTGGTGGTGGAGGCGAATGTGTTCACCGATGGCCATGATGCGGTGAGCTGCGTTCTGCGGTACCGTCGAGAAGATATGTCTTCTTGGAGTGAGGTGCCCATGCATCCCTTGGACGGTGATCGCTGGCAGGGGAAGTTTAAAGTCACTGCAGTAGGGCGCTATTACTATACCCTGATTGCCTGGGTAGATCATTTTAAATCCTGGCGGCAAGAGTTAACTAGGCGTATTCAGCCTGAGGATATTGTTCTTCAGCTTCAGGTGGGGGCCCAGTGGCTAGAAGCAGC
The DNA here is from genome assembly GCF_000012805.1 of Nitrosococcus oceani ATCC 19707. Taxonomy (GTDB): domain Bacteria; phylum Pseudomonadota; class Gammaproteobacteria; order Nitrosococcales; family Nitrosococcaceae; genus Nitrosococcus; species Nitrosococcus oceani. Next base: position 905,434 of record NC_007484.1, read on the forward strand.
GTCAGGGCGGGCTGAGGGGGAAGCTTCCCAGAGACTCAGAAATCAAGCCAAGCGTTTGGAGGGCACAGACGAGCTTAGTGAAAAATTAACCACCGCCCTGGAAGAGGAGACCTCTTTATTGATGGCCCACTATCCTGATCGGCGTTTTGCGACCTGCTATGATAAAGAATTGATCGTAGTGGTAGATAGGCCTCGGGCCCGGTTTAGCGCCTGGTATGAAATGTTTCCTCGCGCTTGTGCAACACAAGCCAGCCAGCATGGTGATTTTAAGAGCTGTGAGGCCCGTCTGCCTTACATCGCCACGATGGGTTTTGATGTGCTCTATCTACCTCCTATTCATCCCATTGGGCGCATTAATCGCAAGGGCAGGAATAATACGCTAATAGCTGGCCCCGAGGATCCGGGCAGTCCTTGGGCTATTGGGGCAAAAGAGGGGGGGCATAAGTCAATTCACCCCCAATTAGGGACCTTGGAAGATTTCCGGCGCTTTGTGGCTAAAGCGCGGGAATTCGGTATTGAAGTGGCTTTGGATATCGCTTTTCAATGCGCGCCTGATCACCCTTATATTAAGGCGCACCCGGAATGGTTCCGTTGGCGGCCGGATAACACCGTGCAATATGCAGAGAACCCGCCTAAAAAATATGAGGATATTTACCCCTTTTATTTTGAGACCGATCAGTGGCAGCCTCTGTGGGAGGAACTAAAAAGTGTGTTTCTGTTCTGGATTGAGCAAGGAGTGCATATATTCAGAGTTGATAACCCCCATACCAAGCCGTTCCTCTTTTGGGAATGGCTGATTGCAGAAGTGAAAAAAGTCCAGCCGGACGCACTTTTTTTGTCTGAAGCTTTTACCCGTCCTAATGTCATGTACCGACTTGCTAAACTGGGTTTCACCCAGTCCTATAATTATTTCCCTTGGCGGAATACCAAGCAGGAGTTAACAGAGTATTTTACCGAGCTTACCCAAACAGAGGTACGGGAATATTTCCGTCCTAATCTGTGGCCTAACACACCGGATATCCTGACGGAATATCTCCAATTTGGAGGGCGGCCAGCTTTTATGATCCGTTTGGTTTTAGCAGCTACTTTAGGGGCCAGCTATGGTATTTATGGGCCTGCTTATGAGTTAATGGAAAATATGCCCCGCAGCTCGGGCAGTGAGGAGTATCTTAACTCTGAGAAATACCAACTTCGGCTTTGGGACATTGGTCGCGACGATAGCCTCAAGGATTTTATTGCCCAAGTGAACCAAATCCGTAGAAGCCATCTTGCTTTACAGTTTGATGGGAACTTGCATTTTTATCCGGTGGATAATGAACAAATAATTTGTTACGGCAAATGGGCTGCAAATCTGGCTGACATCATTTTGGTGGTCGTGAATTTAGATGTCCATTATACCCAGTCTGGTTGGGTCGAATTGCCCTTGGAGACCTTGGGGATTGAGCCCCATCTTCCTTACCAGGTACATGATTTACTCAGCGATACCCATTACCTGTGGCATGGCCCGCGTAATTACGTAGAACTTAATCCCGCGCTCATCCCTGCCCATATTTTCCGCTTGCAGTGCCGGGTACGGACAGAGCAAGATTTCGATTCTTTTATGTGACCATGGAGTATCTATGAATCCACGGGGGGAAGAATTAGCCTGGCAAGATGATCCGCTTTGGTATAAAGATGCCATTATCTACCAACTCCATGTTAGGGCTTTTTTTGATAGTAATAATGATGGCACGGGAGATTTCCGGGGCCTTACCCAGAAGTTGGACTATATCCAAGATCTGGGCGTAAATGCGATCTGGCTGCTGCCCTTTTATCCTTCTCCTTTGCGAGATGATGGCTATGATATTGCGGATTACCGCAATATCTATCCGGATTATGGGACTCGCAGGGATGTGAGGCACTTTGTGCGGGAAGCCCACCGCCGTGGCCTCAAGGTTATTACCGAGCTAGTCATCAACCATACCTCGGATCAGCACCCTTGGTTTCAGGCTGCCCGCAGGGCGCCACCAGGATCGGCCAAACGGGATTTCTACGTCTGGAGCGATACCGATCAAAAATTTCCCGAGACCCGGATTATCTTCACCGATACGGAAACTTCCAACTGGGCCTGGGACCCGGTGGCGAAGGCTTACTATTGGCATCGGTTTTTCTCTCACCAACCCGATCTCAACCATAACAACCCCCAGGTGGTTAGGGCGGTGATCCGGGTGATGCGTTTTTGGCTGGATATGGGTGTGGACGGACTGCGTTTAGATGCTATTCCCTACCTATGCGTGCGTGAGGGAACCCATAACGAAAATCTTCCCGAAAGTCATGAGGTGCTTAAAGAGATGCGGGCTGTGGTGGACGAGCATTATCAAGGCCGCATGTTTTTGGCGGAGGCCAATCAATGGCCAGAAGATGTAAGGGAATATTTTGGTGACGGCGATGAATGCCATATGGCCTACCATTTTCCCCTTATGCCGCGCATGTATATGGCGATTGCCCAGGAGGATCGCCATCCTATTACTGAGATTATGAACCAAACTCCGGATATTCCCCAGACCTGCCAATGGGCCATCTTTTTGCGTAACCATGATGAGCTGACTCTGGAGATGGTCACCGACAAAGAACGTGACTATATGTATCAGAGCTATGCCGCTAACCCTCGTATGCGGGTGAATGTGGGCATCCGGCGGCGTTTGGCACCGTTAATGGACAATGATTTAGACAAGATTCGGTTGATGAATAGCTTGCTTTTCTCTATGCCTGGCTCGCCCATTATTTACTATGGAGATGAAATTGGCATGGGAGATAATATTTATTTGGGTGATCGCAATAGTGTGCGTACCCCCATGCAGTGGAGTCCTGATCGGAATGCGGGTTTTTCTAAGACCGATCCTCAGCGCTTGTTTTTGCCGCCTATCATGGACCCCATTTACGGTTATGAGGGCGTTAACGTGGAAGCCCAGAGCCGGGCGCCCTCTTCCCTCCTCAATTGGATGAAACGTCTGCTTGCAGTGCGTAAGAGCATTAAGACCTTTGGCCGCGGCACACTAGCATTTCTTCGTCCTGGAAACCGTAAAATCTTAGCCTATGTGCGGGAATGGGAAGGGGAAGCTATTTTATGTGTTGCTAATTTGTCCCGCTGCGCCCAGCCAGTGGAATTGGACCTCTCCCGCTTTGAAGGACGAGTACCGCTAGAATTGATGGGACATACCCCTTTCCCTCCTATTGGCGAATTGCCCTATTTGCTGACTCTGCCGGGCCATGGTTTTTATTGGTTCCGGTTGGCAATGGATGTAGCGGAACCCGCTTGGCATGAGCAGCGCTCGCCACCAGCTGAGTTACCAGTGCTAGTGTTATTTGATGGCTGGGATAGCTTATTTCCTGAGCGCGTCGATCCCTCCCGCCAGCGGATGGCCGAAAAATTGGGCAGGCAATTAGAGCAAGCATTAGGGGATTTTCTGTTAGCGCAGCGCTGGTTTGCTGCCAAAGGGGAGAAGATAGAGCGGATAGCGTTGGAGCAGATGGAGGAGTTAGGGAATTGGCTGCTGGCCAGAGTGAGGGTTGAGTTCACCGAGTCCGAAGCTCAGTCTTATTTTATCCCGTTAGCTATTGCTTGGGGAGAAGGGGATGAAGAGCCCATACGGCGCTTGCTGCCTGCTACCATCGCTAAGATTCGGCGACAAGCTCGTTTAGGTATCTTATATGATGCCTTAGAGGATATAAATTTTAGCCAAGCATTAGTCATGGCCATGGGACAGCATAGGGAGATCCTCTTTGGAGCCGGAAGATTAAAATTCTCCCCCACGACGGCTTTTGAAAAGTTGGTCTACAGTGCTTCCCTAGAGCAACTGCGGCGCCCGGCGGTGGAAGGTACAAACAGCACCTTGATTTTAGATAACCGGCTATTTTTGAAAATCTACCGTTATTTAGAAGAAGGTATCAATTCAGAGCGGGAGATAGGCTATTTCCTTACCGAAATATCGCCCTTTCCTCATATTGCCCCTCTAGCAGGTACCTTAGAGTATATAAGTCCAAAAGAAAAGGTGATAACTCTGGCTCTTCTGCAAGGTTTTGTTTCCAACCAGGGAGATGCTTGGGCTTATACCGTGGCTTATTTAGAACGTTTTCTAGAACATTGCCTCGCAAAACCGCTCGAAGAAGTTGCCACTGAATTGGACAAGAATCATGAGGATTATCTAAGAAAAATAACCCTCTTGGGCCGGCGCACGGGGGAATTGCATCAGGCGCTGGCCAAGGAAACGGGGAATCCGGCCTTTGATCCGGAACCCATTGTTTCTGCTGATTTGATATCTTGGAGAAAACGCCTGGAAGCAGATATTGAGTGCACTTTCAAGAAGCTAGCACAGCGGAAAAACACTTTTCCCGAATCACTGCGCAACGACGTAGAATGGTTTTTGAGATCCGGCGAAATCTTGCGGCAACGGCTTTGTTTAAATTCTTCCATATTGCAAACTGTCAAGACTCGCTATCATGGTGATTATCATTTAGGGCAAGTACTAGTAGCAGAGGATGATTTGGTCATTATTGATTTTGAAGGCGAGCCTGCTCGCCCCTTAAGGGAGCGTCGGAAAAAGCATTCGCCGCTGCGGGACGTAGCGGGTATGTTGCGATCATTTAACTATGCTGCTGTCGTAGCTCTGCGCCATTGTACGGCAGAACGTCCTGAAGATCAGGTTTTACTCATGCCACTACTACATGCTTGGGAGCAGCAGGCGAGGGAGTATTTTCTAACTGGCTACCGGGAGGGGATGAGGGATTGTCCTTCTTATCCTGTAGACTCGGAACAGGCTCACGACTTGATCACGCTATTTACTTTGGAAAAGGCACTGTACGAACTCCGTTACGAGCTCGACAATCGGCCAGCATGGGTGGAGGTACCCCTTAGGGGATTGCTTGCGTTTTTGGAAGAGGATGAGCAGAAATAATTTTTTCCAGACTTGCCCTTAACTTCAAGAGTTTATTTATTCAATAGGAATGAGTTCGAAACCAACCACTTCAGCCTCTCCTGAGCCAATGTTTTCCAGGGTCATCGGGAGCCCGGACTCCCAAAACGCTTGGCCTGCTTGATAGGTATGGGTTTCTCCTCCCTCGGTAATTTTCACCTTGCCCTTGATGACATAGCGTGGTCCTGGACCCTTATGGGTATGTTCCGGGGTCTTGAAGCCAACCGGAAACTGGGTGCGGTGAACCATGATCGTGGCCTCTTGCGATGGAAGTGTTACCGTTTCTTCCAACAGGGAGGCGAGAGAAGGCTTTTCCCGATCCTGGGCAGCAATGGCAAGCGAGTAGAAACTGGAAAGCAGAAAAATTGCGGCAGTGGAGTAAAAAAAGGATCGAATTCGCACGGGTGTCATCAGCTCTCTCCTTATAATCTCGTTTAAGTCTAGAACAAAATCAGAAGGCAGTGGTAGCCAAAACCTATGATGACTACCACCCAATTATCTTACATGAATTCGCTATTTTCTATTTGACCGCTAGCATTAAGTACTAGCCGCATTTTTCCATAGCAGGAAACTCGACCGGCAACACAACCGGACCCCTCCATAACGACTTCGTCAAAAGTCACATTAACGATCGCGTGATTATCGGCTTGCTCCATAAGCTCGTAATGCAGAGTTTCGTTATCTATCCACCCATTTTGGCTACAAAGCTGCGCTAATTTAGGTGTGCTTTTCAAGTATTCATCAATACCCATGGGAATCTCCTGGTTTTTTTGAGTTTACTTAAATCGCTATCTTTATATTCTAAGCGATTTTTCTATGATTTTAATAATTATTAGTAATCTATTTTTCCTGCCTATGCAACCCTATGCAACTAGCGAAGATGGGTATGGAGCTTAAATAAGGGGCTGTGTTAGTGCCGCACTGGAGTTTAGTAAACTGTTTCTCTTAACTGCAAAGGGCTAGCTGTTAGGTTAAGAATTTTACGATCTTGGTCGATACTCCTCCTGAGTTATGCGGGCATTTTCTCGCTATGCTTGTTTAATAATAACGGAGAGATATCGGCGTGGATTTAGCTACCTTGCTTGGCTTGATTGGCAGCTTTGGGGTTGTGGGGGGGGCTATTTTACTGGGCTCCAGCGTTCTGGTTTTTTTCAATCCGCCCTCCCTTTTAATTGTATTAGGGGGTACCACGGCTGTGGTGCTCATGAAGTTCTCCTTCAGCCAGTTTCTGGGATCTTTTAAAGTGGGTATGAAGGCTTTTTTGCATAAGCCTGAGAAGCCGGAAGAAATTATTAAGCAGGCAGTAGATATGGCCGGCACCGCCAGGAAGGAGGGGCTGCTGGCTTTAGAGGGCTGGGAGATTAAAAATGAATTCATGAAAAAGGGTGTCACTTTGTTGGTCGATGGCCATGATCCTGAGATAGTGCGCCGGGTGTTGATGACTGAGTTACGGCAAACCCTAAGCCGCCATGAACTGGGGCAGAAAATTTTTAAGGCGATTGGTGATGTGGCGCCAGCCATGGGGATGATTGGCACGCTGATTGGCTTAGTGCAAATGCTCTCTTCCATGGATGATCCAAAAAAAATTGGTCCGGCTATGGCGGTTGCGCTGCTTACCACCCTTTATGGGGCAATGATTGCCAATATGGTGGCTCTTCCCTTTGCCGATAAACTTGCTCTTCGGAGCAATGAAGAACGGCTTAATCGTTCCATAATTATTGAAAGCATACTTTCTATCCAACAAGGTCATAATCCGCGGGTGTTGGAAGAATTACTGCTGACTTTTATGCCCGGTTCTAAGCGTAATAATAGCCATGGAGAAAAAGAAAGGTAACCGACGAAGATGGAGCAGGACTGGGTTGCTGCCGAGGATGAATCACAGGAGGAAAGGACGGGGGCTCCGGCATGGGTCATTACCCTAGCTGATTTGATGTCCCTATTAATGAGTTTCTTTGTGCTGCTTTTATCCTTTTCAGAAATGGATGTACTCAAATACAAACAGGTTGCCGGTTCCATGAAGTTCGCCTTTGGGGTGCAGCGGGAGATTAAAGTCAAAGAGCCTCCTAAGGGTACGAGTATTATCGCCCAGGAATTTAGCCCTGGCCGCCCCCGCCCTACTCCCTGGAATGAGATTCGCCAGGATACCATTGATGAAACCAAACAAACGCTGGATTTCTCTGATGCGCCTACCCAGGATACGGAAGCGGAGGTGGCTGAGCTTCAAGATAAGCTCCAGCATGAAATCGATGAGGGCTTAATCACTATAGAAACAATTAAGGATCGAATCATTATTCGTATTCGAGAAAAGGGTTCTTTCCCCTCCGGAAGTGCTATTTTTAGTCAGGAATTTAAACCAGCTTTAGATAAGATTCGCGCTATCCTAAAAAAAATAGAGGGTAAACTTATTGTGGCAGGGCATACGGATAATATGCCTATTCAGACCACCCGCTTTCGCTCTAATTGGGAATTATCTACCGCCCGGGCTGTTTCTGTGGTTCATTATCTTTTGGCTACCCATGAAATCTCTCCTCGACGATTTGTGCTTGAGGGTTATGCCGATACCCAGCCGCTTGCGCCTAATGAGAATGCGGCTAACCGGGCCCGTAATCGACGGATAGAAATTACCGTTCTTCCTGGCGAGGGCCAAGATGGCGAATGGCGCTCAATACGAGATTTTGATGGCTAAGCCAGCGTTTAGTTTAGTGCCGGTGTACCATCCTTACTAAGGGGTTAGGGCAGTTCATACGGGTAAGTACCACTCGGTCAAAATGATCTGTGAGGCTTAGGGCTATCTTCGCGGCCGCCGCTCCTTGTGTTTCCCATGTTGGACCATCGATCATATTGATGAGGGGAACGATTTTAACTTTTCTCCCCCCTTTCAGTTGCTCTGCAGAGTTGGCTAAGAGTCTTGCTAAGTGAACGGGTTTTAGGATTTCGCCCACTTTAATTCTGATAATGGTTTGAATTCTTTCTGCCTGACAGGCAATATCTTCAGACAAAGGCTGGCCAAGGGCAAGTGCGGAAAGCACAGGAATTACATGGGTTACTTGTTCTGGGATCGCTATTTTTTCCCTACCTGGAGCTTTGATCCAGCAGCCCTGTGCTGTATCAGCATTTACTAAACTGATATCAAAACCTGCTTGACGATGGATCATTGCCACTAGAGGGGGAGGGATACCGTCTAAGTACCCCTTTTTTACGGAAGGCTGAGTATAAGCAATCAGCCGGTGGGTCTTGGCTGCCGTGCTTACCAGGGTAAGTAGTAGCTTTTCCTCGGTAATGACTTGATAAGCAGAAACTTTGTCTGGGAAGGGGGGGATAGGGGTAGTCGAAGTAATTCCTACCCGGCCTGGGTGGAGCATCGCTAAGCGATAGAGAATAGTTTTTTTGCCTCCCGCGCCCGTTAAACAAACGATGCCGCGCTCAATTTCTAGGGCGTTTAACAGTGAGTTAGATTCGCTGATTATCATGCTTTTATTACTGCGGTTTTCACCGCCAGTATGGGGAAGAGTCCTAAATTTTACTCGTCGCTGCTATGGCTTTAGCATATTGAGTTCTTTATGTGAGTCGAATAAGGTGTAAGGCTTAAACTCCATGTTGCTGGAGCCTAGGAGAATTCTCATAGGGGACGATTTTAGGGGTGTATGTTTGTGGACAATTAAAAGATCCATCCTTTTGTGATGGTTCTCATAAAGGGACTGGGTTTATATTTCAATGAAGTTTACTTTATCTAAATAGAAAATGGTGATTTTGCGCGGTTGCAAGCATGGGAGTCACAAGCCTTGTTATGGAGGAAGAGGGTGATGGGAGAGATGAGTGCCTGGGAAATGGTTTTGGTTGGTGTAATAGCGATCTTAGTTATCCTATGGTTTCGTCCAGGGATTAGAACCGCCTTGCAATACGGAAAGGAGGCGGAGGAGAGGGACTGGCGTGGATTCTTGCTCCCTCTTGCCTTCGTCGTGCTGTTTGTGATAATGCTGCTTGCGATCGCTTAAGAGCCATCCAGAAGGCTACCAATACCTTTCTACAGAGATTTGCCCAGGGTCCCGGCGGCGATTCTCCTTAAGGCCCCGCTCTTTGAGTAAGGCCGTGGCATCCCGAACCATATCCGGATTGCCGCAGATCATTACCTGGGATGACTTTGCCTCAATGGTGAGTCCCGTGCGCTCCGCCATACGGCCATCAGCAATAGCTGCGGTAATACGCCCACGGATAGCGCCTTTATAATCTTCCCGGCTGACGAGGGGAATCATGGTAAATTGTTGGGGATGCTGGTCGCGAAGGTTCTGAATAAGATCCTGATAGACGAGTTCCTCCGCCGTGCGTACGGAATGGACTAAAATAATCCGAGAAAAGCGCTGCCAGGGTTCCTGGGTTTTGAGAATGGACAGAAAGGGTCCAATCGCGGTTCCCGTTGATAGCATCCAGAGGTTGTTGGCGGTCTGGACTTGGGAAAGAGTAAGGAATCCAGCGGCTTTACGAAAAACCCAAACGGTATCGTTCGGCTCTAGTTGAGCGAGACGGTTTGATAGGGGACCATCTGGAACTCTAATAGAATAAAATTCCAAACGGGTTTCTTGGGGCATGTTAACAAAAGAATAGGACCGTGCTACCAATTCATTGTCAATGACCAAACCTAGACGGCCAAATTGCCCGGCCTCGAAGGAGTTTATCGGGGCTTCCACCTGGAGGGAATAAAGCTGCTCGGTCCAGTGGCGATTAGCGATGACTCGGCCTTCAACCCACTTACTGGGATCTACCAAGGTTTCTATTTTTGGTGTTTCTGCGATTGGTGTAGACATAGCATCTATTATTACCCGCAATGCTATCAAGTTCAATCTCTTTAGAAGGCTGCCTTTGTTGGCAGAATAGCTGTATGGCTATTGACTAGAAGAGCGGTCTGCGCTTATTCCCTGACTTCTACGCCGTGCCAGAAAGCCAGGTAATTTTTAATGTGCGCTGCTGCTTTTTTCGGCGCTGGGTAATACCAAGCAGCATCAGCATTGAGCTGGTCGCCAACGATAATATGGTAATAGCTGGCTTTTCCTTTCCACGGGCAAATTGTGTGCTTATCGCTGCCGCGAAAATACTCTTTGTTGATGGAATCCGGTGGAAAATAATGGTTATTTTCTACCACCGCAGTTTTTTCGCTTTCGGCTAAGGTAGCGCCTTTCCAGACAGCTTTCATAGGGGCCTCCCGATATAATCATCAATGCTTAAATTATACTTTTTTCCAAGGTCCGCTTTAGCAACAACCACATAAAAAAAGGCCCGCCGAGGAGGGCGGTAATAACGCCTACCGGGATTTCTGCCGGAGCAATCAAATTGCGAGCCAAAGTATCGCATAGGACGAGAAAACTTCCTCCAAAAAGCAAGGTGGCGGGCGCTAGAAAGCGGTGATCAGCGCCTACCAATAGGCGGCAGATATGGGGAACCATCATCCCTACGAACCCGATGGGACCGCAGATAGCGACGATCCCTCCTACTGTGAGAGAAGTCACGAAAAACAGCAGGCTACGTATTCTACGGACATTTAGGCCCCGGCTGGCGGCAAGCAGTTCTCCCGTCGCCAAGAGGTTGAGTTCCTGGCTGAGTAACAGGATAACAAAGGTGCCGCCGATGACAAAAGGCAATATTTCAAAGACAGCCTCAATGCCTATGATACTGAGGCTTCCCATTAACCAACGGAGAATGTGGAAAGATTGGGTGAAATCACTCAGATATTGAATAAAAAGGATGAGACTGGAGAAAAAGAAGCTAATCGCCACGCCAGCGAGAAGTATACTAGCGGCGGAGAAACCCCGGCTTACTTGGGTAAGACCGTAGACGAGCAGGATTGCTCCCAGCGCGCCGGCGAATGCAGATAGTGACAAGCCTGAAATGTTAAATAGGGCGAAGCTTAGACCCAAGCGCAGATAGAGGGCTGCGCCCAGGGCAGCTCCGCTCGCGACTCCTAGGGTAAAGGGGGTAGCTAACGGATTACGAAATAGGGCCTGAAAACTCATGCCACTGACGGCGAGGCCCGCGCCCGCAAGAAAGGCGGCCATCACTCGCGGTACTCGCAGATTCCAGAAAATTTCCGCTTCTATGTTACCTGCCGTGGATTCGAGAATAGTTTTAACAGGGATGGGATGTAGGCCCAAAAAGGGAGCGCTGCTAAGTACGCCGATTGCCAATAAAGCGAGCAGACCTAAGGTGGCAGCAGGTTTCATCTATTGGTTTTGAGCTATGGCAATGGGATGCCCTGTTTGTGGATGATGCGTAAACAGAAAGCGCTGCTGGTAAATGATTTCCAATATTCGGTTATCCGCAAACGCCTCTGGGGTCCCATTGAAAACTAAGGTACCTTCCTTAAGGGCGATAATGCGGGTGCTATAGGCGATGGCGGCATTGATATCGTGCGTGACGGTAAGGAGGGTGATTCCATGCTCACGGTTGAGTTGATCTAACAGGCACTGGATGTCTACCTGGTGTCGGGGATCAAGGAAAGCCATGGGTTCATCCAGGAGAAGGATGCTACCTTCTTGAACCAAACTGGCTGCAATAAGTACCTTTTGCCGTTCGCCGGCGCTTAAAGTATCCAGAAGGCGATCCATGAAGGGGCGAGTTCCGGTGAGCGCCAGGGCCCAGTCTGCAATTCGGTAGTCTTCAGGGCTTAAAATGGAAAAGGGACTCAGGTGAGGATAGCGCCCCATCAGTACAAATTCTTTCACCGTAAATGGAATACTTTGGCCATCCAGTTGAGGGACATAGGCCAGGGTCCGGGCCAATTCTTTTTGACTGTAGTCGGCAATTTTCCGGCCCAGCAGTTTAATGCTCCCGCTACCGTGGAAGAGGCGGAGCAGGCATTTAAGGAAGGTGGTTTTGCCTGCTCCATTGGGGCCGACGATAGCGAGCCGTTCTCCCTGGGCAATTGCTAATGAAATGTCCTGGAGGATAGTTTTTCCATTTAGGAACAAGAAAAGATCCTCGATTTCGAGGGCGGTACTGTTCATGGCTTAGCCCATTGGAGTTCCGGGTGAATGGCTCGGGCCATTTTTTCTAGGGTACGGATAAAACGAGGGCCGGGTACGGTATCAAAATCATCTGCAAAGAAATGGATGCGGCCGGTTTTTACAGCGGCTACGGTGGACAGTCTGGCCCAATCCTGTAAAAGGGCCGTATCGTCCAAATCCTGGGGCGCCGTTTGCTCAGATATCAGCTCAATGATCACCTCGGGGTCAAGGTGCATAATGCCCTCGGCAGAGAGGGGGGGTACCCGGATAAGATGTCCTTGATAAGCGTTAATCCCACCTGCAATGCGAATCATCTCATCATAGGGGTCTGCTGCCCCTGCCACAAAAATTTCTCTTAGGGGGCTTACCGGGTGGCCCATGACTACCAGGACCCGTGGCCGGGGTAAATGGGCTGTTTTAGTCCTTATAGCTTCCATCCGCGATTTGAGACTAGCTAGTAAAGTCTTCGCTTCTGCCTCTTTGCCTGTTGCCATTCCGATAATACGGATAGAGTCCAGAATATCCTTCAGCTTTTGATGTTGTACTTGCAAGGTAGAAATGCCGAGTTGCTCCAGTCTTGGTGTGAAGGTTTGATGACCGGGAAAGGTGATCACCAGATCGGGTCTGAGAGCGATTATGGCTTCAAGATGGGGGTCCAAGTATCCGCCTACCTTTGGTTTTGTCAGCGCTTTTGGTGGATAATCGCAGTAGCGGGTGACCCCCACCACTTGCTCTTCCAGCCCTAACGCAAACAAAGTTTCCGTAATGCTGGGCGCAAGGGAGATAATGCGATGATATTTTTCCGGCTCAGGCTTAACTTTTCTATTATTTTCTAAATATTTAGATTCATTGCCATGAGCACCCGTAATACCCCCCAGAATGAATAAAGCCCATAGTGCTATTTTCTTCATTATCAAGGGGGAGGAGCAAAGAGGGTGATCCAGTGTTTGACAGGCAAGGAGGATTGACTCTGAAGGTGGGTTAAACAGCCAATGTTAGCGGTAGCGATAAGCTGAGGGTGGCCGTGCTCTAATGCGGAGAGTTTGTTTGCGAGGAGGCGCTGGGAAAGATCCCGCTGCAACAGAGAATAGGTTCCCGCTGAACCACAACATAGGTGAGGATCAGGCACTTCAGTGAGGTCAAAGCCCGCCTCCTGTAGTATATTCTCCACAACCCCCCCCAGTTGTTGGCCATGTTGCAGAGTGCAGGGCGATTGGAAGGCGATGCGGCGGGGGACATGGGGAGAAGGAGTTAATAGGGAACAGTCTTCTTGGGCGAGGATTTCACTAATATCCCGGGTGAGTTCTGCGATCTTGGCCGCTTTTTCCCTATAAACCGGATCTTCGGCTAATAAGCTTCCATATTCTTTAATCATGGCGCCGCAGCCGCTGGCGGTCACCACGATTGCTTCTGCCCCTGACTCTAGTTGTGGCCACCAGGCATCAATATTTTGGCGCATAAAATCCAAAGCGGATTGGGGGGCTGAGAGATGGTGATTAATTGCCCCGCAACAGCCGCTATAAGGAGTCCGCACCAGGCTAATGCCCAGCTGATCTAAAACCCAGGCAGTGCTAGCGTTGATCTCAGGCGCCAGGGCTGGCTGGACGCAGCCTTCCAGAACTAACATCTTGCGGGAATGGAGAGCGGTTGGCCAGGGTCTCGCTTTGCTGCGGGGCGGTATATCGCGCTTTATGGCGGAGGGCAGGAAAGGGGAGAGCATTTGACCTAACCGTAATAGGATGGTAAAGCGCCGGCGATAGGGGAGCAGGGTGCGTAAGGCGGCTCGAGCGAGGCGTTCCCGAGGGGGTCTAGCAACCTTAGTAGCAACCACCTCACGGCCAATATCCACCAAGCGGCCATAACGGACTCCAGAGGGGCAAGTGGTTTCGCAGGCCCGGCAAGTCAGGCAGCGGTCTAAATGCTGTTGGGTTTTCCTGCTGACGGTTTGCCCTTCAACCGCCTCTTTTATAAGATAAATACGGCCACGAGGGCCATCTAGCTCATCCCCTAGTAGTTGATAGGTAGGGCAGGTAGCGGTACAAAAGCCGCAATGCACGCACGAGCGCAAGATGGCGTCAGCTTCCCGCCCCTGGGGTGTATTTTTAATAAAGTCTGCTAGCTGAGTTTGCACGTTACTAAATATCTTATCTGCTTTTCTGGTCTAATGTTATAACCATTATCTCTATGATAGGGGATGATTGAAAAGGGTGAAATGAGTGTAGAGGGCGATCCGGGGAGAGCGAATTGATGAAAAAAGAGCAAGAACAGGGTTTTACTACCCAAGTGATTCATGGCCACAATGAAAAATTGGATCCCGTACATGGCTCTACTACCCCGCCTTTGTATTTGAATACCGCTTTCCTTTTTGAAAATGCAGACCAAGGAGCAAGGCGCTTTGCTAGGGAGGAAGAGGGGTATGTCTATGCCCGGATGGGGAATCCTTCCGTGGAGATGCTCGAAAAACGCCTTGCGCTCCTTGAAAATGGGGAAGCGGCCGCAGCTTTCGCATCGGGTATGGGGGCGATTTCGAGCCTATTGCTCCACTTAGCGCAACCGGGGGACCATATTATTTCAGTGCGTGAAATCTATGGGGGAACTTACGCATTTTTTGAGGGGCAACTTAAGCGCATGGGGTGCAGCATTACTTATTTTAATCCCGCCGCACCGGATTTAGAAGCAGAGCTGGATGCCCAATATACCTCCCATAGCCGGGTTTTGTACTTGGAAACCCCCTCCAATCCCTCCCTAGCCTTGGTAGACCTGGAAGCTTGCAGCCGTTGGGCCCATAAACGGGGTCTTGTTACCGTGGTGGATAACACTTTTTGTACGCCCTACTTGCAACGTCCGTTGAATTTTGGGATAGATTGGAGCGTGCACAGCACCACAAAATATCTTAATGGCCATGGCGACTGCGTGGGGGGCGTGGTTATCGGCACCGAACCAGCCATTCAAGCTTTACGCCAAGAGGTACAATGGCATTTTGGCAATGTGCTTTCCCCCTTTAATGCCTGGCTGACTCTACGCGGCTTACAAACCCTTTCATTGCGTATGGCACGGCATTCAGAAACGGCGCTAACGGTGGCTCGTTTTCTGGAAGAACACCCAAAAGTACAGCGGGTGCATTATCCGGGACTTCCTTCCCATCCCCAGCATGAGCTGGCGCAAAAACAAATGGCGGGCTTTAGCGGGATGATCTCTTTTTCTCTTGCTAGTCGGGAAGCCGGTCCCCGGCTGCTCAATAACTTGCAATTATGTTTGCTAGCGGTAAGTTTAGGTCATGTAGCAACACTGATTGAGCACCCGGCTTCCATGAGCCATGCAGCTTACTCGGAGGAAGAGTGTCGGGCTGCAGGATTGGATACCGCCCTGGTTCGCCTCAGCGTAGGGTTGGAAGAGGCTACAGATCTGATTGCAGATTTAGAACAGGGATTGGAGAAAGTCTAGCTTCGTTAGCACATTTTTAAACTATTGCCGCACCCTAGAAGGGACCTAGGGTTCTGTCACTCGCCGCTTGAGTCCGTGCCAGAAATCGTTCAGCGAAAGTTTTTTTGACAGTGTAGGTGACTTTATAGAGATTAGCGGTTTTACAAGCTTCAGCTAAGTAATCATCGCTGGTTTCGAGATCATCTATGAGGTTAAGTTTCTTGGCTTGAATGGCGTGCCAATGTTGGCCCGTGGCAGTTTGTGAGAGATCCATATCAGGGCGGTAGCGGGCAACAAATTCTTTGAATAATTGGTGGATATCCTCCACTTGCTTTTTAGCCAACTCACGATCCTGATCGGTGTTAATGCCAAACAGCGTAACCGTTCGTTTTAATTCGCCCGCTTTGATTTGCTCAAAGTCTATGCCGTGTTTATCCAGTAGACGGTGGAAATTGGGCACCTGCATCAAGGCACCAATAGAGCCGATGATAGCAAACGGCGCGGCAATAATGCGGTTCCCCACGCAAGCCATCATATACCCCCCGCTGGCTGCTATTTTATCCACGGCGATGATCAATGGAATTTGTTTTTTCCTGATTCGCTCCAATTGGGAAGCCGCCAGCCCATACTCATGAACCAATCCGCCTCCACTTTCCAATCGGAGTAGTATCTCATCTTCTGGTGTTGCCACGCTGAGTACCGCAGTAATTTCTTCCCGTAACGAGGCTACAGCCGTGGCTCTAATATCCCCATGAAAATCAAGCACGAAAACACGTTTGGTGTATTTTTGTTTATTTTTATGGGCCTTTTCGGACTTGAGCTTTTTTACGAATTCCTTCTTTGGCATGAGGTGCATCATGAGCGTCCGGGTCATACGCTCATAATATTTATTAAGATGCTTAATCTCCAATTTCTCGGCGGCCTGCACTCGGCTTTTCGATGAGATTGATGACCTTATTAGCAATGCGATTAATATTACGATAGTAAGCGTTTTTGCTAGAAAGAGCCCATATTCAGAGAGGAGTTCGCTCATGTATCTTGGTTCCCATGCTGGAATAAAGAAAAAGTATTGAGTAGGCTAGAATTCCTGGTACATTCGTCCTGGATTCAGAATGCCATGGGGATCGAAGGCTCGTTTGAGATGTTGATGTAGCGCCATGAGTGGGGGAGATAGGGGGTGAAAGACCTCGCCGCTACGATCTCCACCACGGAATAGAGTGGCATAACCGTTGATGCTCTCGGCGGCAGGGCGTATCGTTTCTGCAGTCAATTCGGAGCGAAACCAGCGTTGGGCTCCGCCCCAGCCAATTTTCCATTCCCCCGGCAGATCGATGGGTGGTGTTGTGGCGGGTACCGACCAGCGCCAAAGAGGGGCTGTGCTTCGTTGGAAAAAAAGATGGGTTTGTTCTCGCACTTTTTCCCAGAACTTTGTGCTGTCGCTCAGTTTATCGCCTCCAACCTTGTTGCGCGCAGCCTGGATGCTCTCTTCAGAGCCGGATAGACGTACGTAAAGATGCTCTCCGTCAAAAGCACACGCTGAAAGGGGAAGGGGCTGGGCTGCCCAGACATTGAACAGGCGAATGGCATTGTGGGCATCCCGTTCTTGGGAGAGTGTGATTTCCATGGGAGGACGGGGCGAAACCTTTAGAGAGACTTCCAGCAGCACCCCTAGGGTACCAAGGCTACCTGCCATCAAGCGGGAGATATCATAGCCAGCTACGTTTTTCATCACCCGTCCGCCAAAGCGTAGCACCTGGCCCCTGCCGTTAATAATCTGTACCCCTAATATCATATCCCGGACTGCTCCCCCATAGGGTCGGCGTGGGCCGGAGAGGCCGCTAGCTACAGCGCCGCCTAGGGTAGCGTTGGAGCCGAAGTAAGGGGGTTCAAAAGTAAGCATTTGGCCCTGCTCGGCAAGCAGCGTTTCAATTTCGGCCAACGGTGTTCCCGCACGGGCAGTGACGACGAGTTCGGTGGGTTCGTAGCTGGTGATGCCCTGGTGTTTGCCTACGTTCAGGGGCGTACCTTTTAGGTGACGGCCATAAAAAACTTTGGTATTACCACCTATAATTCGCAAAGGGGTTTGAGCCGCTGCCGCAGTACGGACGGTTTCCTGAAGTTCTTCGCTGCTGTCATGAGTGCGCATCATTAACACCGCCTACCTTATAAATTCTATCCTTATCGATTTTTAAGGATAGTATATTGGTCTGCTCTCAGGTTCAAATAGTAATAGCTGGTTAATGGCTTCCGCCCCTAAGGACGGTGTTGATCGGGATGTTTCTTCGGTTCTTCTGGAAGCGGCGCGCATCACTAAGCCGTGGAATTCCTAACCAAATTGTTTGTATTCCTCGAGTTAAGTAGCTTAATGAAGAAAATAAGGAAGGCTGCTAGTAGTCTCCTGTTTTGTACGTATGGCGTCTTGATCAGAGGGGGGGAAATTGCTTAAATTGTGCCACCGATGATAACCCCCTGTCATGGTAAGGAATATAGTAGCCTAATTAAGCGGGTGGACGTCGGAGTGATAATAATTATTTTTGGATATATCTTTAAATTGGATAGTTACGAGCTAAAAATTTATGAAACATTTTGCTTATCGTTCTATGGTGCAGTTGCGCCTGTTAGGTTTAATTTTCACGGCGATGGTGGCGAGTACGGCTTGCAGTGAAGCCGAGAAATCAGCAAGCAAACCCGCTGTCCCGGTGACCATATCAGGAAGTATGAATGGAGAGGATGGGCCGATTAAGGAGGCCAAGCTAACTGCTACGGATAGCCATGGTGAAGTAATTACCACTGCCGAGGTAAGCGGCCGTGCCCGTTATCAGTTGGAGTTGCCTGCTGGCGCGGCTTATCCAGTGATCATCTCGGCAATTTATCCTCGTTCTACAAAGATAGAGAAATCGGGCCAAGGAGAGGTCAAAGCCGTGGTTATGGAGGCTAGCAGTTCCACCGTTGAACTTAGCCCGAGATCGACGGCTATTGTTAATATGGCGCTTGCCCGTGGCGGCCTTACCCTGGAGAACTTCAAAGCTGCATCGGCCGCTGCCCTTAATTTAGGCGCTGGTTCGGGTGGCGGTTCTGGTGGTGGTCACGGAGGACATTAAAGTTTATGGAGCAGTTTTGATGGCTCTCCTGGAGCTGTTTTGAAATTTCCCGCTGTTTTGAGAAAGTCGGGGGGGACAAGTCTGCGCCTTTTACGGGCTTTCCCCACCGGATTTCTATATTCATAAAATTTTTTTAGAACCTCGTCGTTTTTACCAGACTAAGACTTAATTTTGTAGGGCTCCTAGGGTTTAATTTAAGCATTTAAGCATTTAAGCATTTAAGCAGTTAGTTCGCCTACCGCTTAGCCGGAATATAAGTATCGGTAGTGTGTTAGCAGACGCTAGCCCATCACATAGTCAAATCATTATGGCTCCATCCTTCGTTCACCTTCGTCTGCATACTGAATATTCCTTAGTGGATAGTCTGGTGCGGATCCGCCCCCTTATCCAGGCTACCAGTGAAGCGGGTATGCCAGCGGTGGCTGTGACTGATCAGAGCAATGTGTTTGCAATGATCAAATTCTACCGCGCTGCTCAGGCCGCGGGGGTAAAACCTATTATTGGTGCCGATATTTTTCTCGTGGGTTCAGGAGAACACAGCCGGGTTAGCCGATTTACCTTGCTCTGCCAAAATGAGCTAGGCTACCGTAATTTATCAAGCTTGCTCTCTCGTGCCTATAGGGAAGGTCAATATCAAGGTATCCCCCGGTTGCAGTGGGATTGGCTACAAAATTTGAATGATGGTTTGATTATCCTTTCCGGAGGCAGGGAAGGCGATGTGGGTCAGGCTTTGTTGGCTGGCAACGATATCCAGGCCGGAAAATTGCTGGAACGATGGCAAGCTCTCTTTCCAGGACGTTATTATTTGGAGTTGCATCGTACCGGCAGAGAAGGTGAGGAAGATTATCTCCATGCAGCTATAGCACTCGCTTTAGCTCGTGATACTCCTGTTGTGGCAACCAATGATGTTCGATTTCTCAGACCCCAGGACTTTGAAGCCCATGAAGCTCGGGTTTGTATTCATGAAGGGCGGACCTTAAACGATCCGCGCCGTCCTCGCCATTATAGTGAGCAACAGTATTTGCGAACGCCCTCGGAAATGACGGAGTTATTTGCGGACCTGCCTGAAGCTCTGGAGAATACGGTAGAGATCGCCCGGCGCTGTAACCTCGAACTTACGCTAGGGAAGCATTATCTTCCCAATTTTCCGGTGCCAGAGGATTTGAGCATCGAAGCATTTCTAGCAGCAGAAGCCCGCCGGGGACTGGAGCAGCGGTTAGTAAAGCTTTATCCACGGGAGGCAAAGCGGGAAACTGAGCAACCTGCTTATGAAGCACGCCTTGCAGAGGAACTGGCTGTAATTAACCAGATGGGGTTTCCAGGTTATTTCCTCATCGTCGCTGATTTTATCCGTTGGGCTAAAAAGAATGGGATTCCTGTGGGGCCAGGGCGTGGCTCAGGAGCAGGTTCCCTGGTTGCTTATGCGTTACAAATTACTGATCTAGACCCACTCGCTTTTGATCTTCTCTTTGAGCGATTTTTAAACCCCGAGCGCGTGTCCTTGCCTGATTTCGATATCGATTTCTGCATGGAGCGTCGGGATCGGGTGATCGACTATGTGAGCCATTATTATGGCCGGGATCATGTTTCCCAGATTATTACTTACGGCAGTATGGCTGCTAAAGCAGTCGTGCGGGATGTGGGCCGGGTGTTGGGGCATCCCTATGGTTTCGTAGACCAAATTGCCAAACTTATCCCTTTCGATCTCAAGATGACTCTGGATAAGGCTCTGGCAGAGTCCGAGGGATTACGGTCCCGTTATGAAGGGGAAGAGGAAGTTCGATTCCTTATCGATTTGGCCAGAAAGCTTGAAGGATTAATCCGAAACGCGGGCAAACATGCAGGCGGGGTCGTGATCGCGCCCAAGAAATTGACTGAGTATGTTCCTTATTACTGTGAGCAGGGGGCAAGCGGGGTAGTCACCCAATTCGACAAAGATGATATTGAAACCATTGGCTTGGTCAAATTCGATTTTTTGGGTTTGCGTACGCTAACCATCCTCGATTGGGCATTGCAGGCCATTAACCGGCAACGGACCCAGCAGGGAGAGGCTCTTCTCGATTTGGCGCTTCTTCCCATGGATGATCCAAAAAGCTATGCGCTGCTCAAGCGCTGCGCCACAACGGCCGTGTTTCAATTGGAATCCCGTGGCATGAAGGACCTCATAAAGCGGCTTCAGCCCGATTGTTTTGAGGATATCATTGCTTTAGTCGCCTTATTCCGACCTGGCCCCCTTCAGTCCGGCATGGTGGATGATTATATCAACCGGAAACATGGTCGCGCCCAAGTAAATTATCCCCACCCTGCCCTTGAACCTATTCTTAAACCTACCTATGGAGTAATTGTCTATCAGGAGCAGGTGATGCAAATTGCCCAGGTTTTGGCGGGATATACCTTGGGGGAAGCTGATTTGCTGCGCCGGGCCATGGGCAAGAAAAAGCCTGAAGAAATGGCCGAACAACGGGCTATTTTTACAGCGGGAGCGAAGGCACGCGAGGTCGATGAAAAGACAGCAACGGCCATCTTCGATCTCATGGAAAAATTTGCCGAGTATGGGTTTAATAAATCCCATTCTGCGGCCTATGCGGTAATTGCCTATCAAACAGCTTATCTTAAAGCCCATTACCCCGCCTCTTATATGGCGGCGGTGCTTTCCGCGGATATGGACAATACGGAAAAGGTAAAGGCATTTGTTGAGGAATGCTGGGCCATGAATTTGGATCTGCTTCCTCCTGATGTGAATGCCAGCAATTATTCTTTTTCCGCCCAGGGTGAGACTGCTATTCGCTATGGCTTAGGTGCGATTAAAGGCGTGGGAGCGGCAGCCTTGGAGGGGATTATCAAGGTGCGGGAGCGGCATGGACCTTATCAGGACCTTTTTGAATTCTGCCGCCGTATTGATTTACGCAAAGTTAGCCGAAGAGTCCTGGAAGCCTTAATTCGGGCGGGTGCTCTGGATTCTTTGGGGGTTGAGCGGGCGACGCTAGAAGCCTCTTTAGAAACTGCTCTGGCGTTAGCGGAACAGCATTGCCGCAATGCTTCTCTGGGACAAAATGATTTATTCGGCCTTGATTTGGTATCGGAAGAGGGGGAGGCAGGGAATTATGTCGAAGTCAGGGAATGGGATAAAGAACAGCGGTTGGCGCTAGAGAAAGAGACCTTAGGGTTGTATCTCAGTGGTCATCCTATTGATTGCTACAAACAGGAGCTTAAGCAGATAGCACCCTGTCGGATAGTAGAACTTATTGATCGAGCAAATAACCGACAGAGCCGTAACCAGCAGATTGTTATAGCGGGCTTGGTCGGCTCTGTGCGTACTAATAAAGCACGCCAGGGGGGACGCAATGCCTTTGTAACGCTGGAGGATGGAAGTGCCCGGTTGGAGATTAAGGCCTTTGCCGAGGTTTTCGATAAATATCGGGAACGGCTACAGCTAGATCATATCGTTGTCATTGAAGGCGCGTTAAAATGGGACTCTTATGCCGATAGCACTGCCGTTACGGCGGAGAAAATCTACAGTATTGCCGAGGCCCAGGAAGTTTTCGCAAAAAGCCTGGAAATCGGATTGGATGGAACTCGCATGGGGCAAGAGGTTATCGCCGAGTTAGCGCAGATTTTAGCACCTTTTCGGCAGGGCCGTTGTCCTGTTGCTATTGACTATCGTAATAGGATTGCCAGCGCCCGGCTCATACTGGGTGAAGAGTGGCAAGTTCGGCCTAATGAGGTGCTGCTTGCCCGTTTGCGGTTACTGCCAGGGGCGGAACATGTGCGAATAAGTTATTAGCTTATTCCTCAATATGTCTGTTTTTAGCGACAGAATTTTCTGCTTTTTTCAGCCTGGCCCAGAAATTTGGTAGTTAAAATAATATGGCCTCTATTTTGCTTGCTCTATAATTAAACTACTATAATCTTTCTCAATATATTTAGTGTTACCACCACTTCGCTTAATTTTGCAACAGAGCTCAAAGACTTTCAGGCACCCAAAGGTAGAATTATGGCGATCTCTGGGAACAGCGCTCTATGAACGGGATAAATCGCTGAATATGCCTATACTGGTGGTTGATGATGACGAAGATCTTGCCCACTTGCTTGCACTCCGCCTTCAGTTAGTGGGAGGCTATGAAGTATGCTTGGCCCATTCTGCATCGGCCGCTTTTGAGCGACTTGGCATACAGGGTACAGAGGCGGCCGCCAATATCGATCTAATTTTGATGGATGTGGAACTACCGGGAATTAATGGAATCGAAGCCTGTCGCCGTTTAAAAAGCCACCCTCTAGGGCAAGATATCCCGGTCATCATGATTACTGGCCATGATGACCAGGGGAGCTTGGAGGCAGCATTTGAGGCTGGCGCCGTGGATTATGTGACTAAACCTTTTGATAACGCTAGCCTCATGGCGAGGGTTCGTTCTGCCTTGCGTTTAAAGAAAGAAATTGGGGTTCGCAAGCAGCGGGAGCAGGAGTTATTGGATTTAACCTATCGCCTAGAGGCGGCTAATGAGCAACTGCGCCAGCTAACCTCTCTTGATGATTTGACTGGAATCGCTAACCGGCGACAATTCGAGGTGACCATTCATCAAGAGTTTCAGCGTGCGATGCGCAATAAGACTGTGCTCTCGCTGATCATGATCGACATTGATAACTTTAAGGTTTATAACGACATTTATGGTCATCAGACTGGGGATAGTTGCTTGCGCCGGGTGGCGGCAGCTCTGGATTCTGTGCTTAAGCGGCCCAATGACTTGCTTGCCCGTTACGGGGGAGAAGAATTTGCTGTTATTCTTCCAGAGACTGGAAGTAAAGGCGCTAGCAATATAGCTGAAAGCTTGCGCCAGGCGGTAGAAATTCTAAAAATCCCTCATTCTTATGCTTCCCAAAATAATTTGCGAGTCACCGTCAGCTTAGGGGTAGCCACCCTTATCCCTCAGCGCGGCGATGAACCTACTAAACTTATTTCCATAGCGGACCAAGCTCTGTATCAATCTAAGCATGCCGGGCGCAATCAAGTATCCGTAGCTGTTATCTAAGAAAAACTGATTTAGATAATTGGTATCAAGCAAGGAACGTTGCCGTTTTTTCAATTTTTAGGTGCCGCCGTACCATGAAAATTAAAATGAAAATGAATTTTCTAGATTTTGAACAACCCATTGCCGAACTTGAGGCTAAAATCGAGGAGTTACGCTTTGTTGGTGATGATGCCAAGTTAAATATTTCGGAAGAAATTCAACGTCTCAAAGCTAAAAGCAAGACATTAACCGAATCAATTTTTGGCTCTCTTACCGATTGGCAGATTGTGCAATTGGCTCGGCACCCCCAGCGTCCCTATACGCTGGATTATATCAATCAACTTTTCACCAGTTTCGAGGAACTCCATGGCGATCGGAGTTTTGCCGATGATAAGGCTATTCTAGGAGGGGTGGCGCGCTTGGAAGGAAGGCCGATAGTCGTCATTGGACATCAGAAAGGCCGGGGCACCAAGGAAAAGGTAGCCTGTAATTTTGGTATGCCCCGCCCCGAGGGCTATCGTAAGGCTTTGCGGCTAATGCAGCTGGCGGAACGTTTTAAGTTGCCAGTGTTGACATTCATTGATACGCCGGGCGCTTATCCAGGTATTGATGCGGAGGAACGGGGCCAAAGCGAGGCGATTGCCCGCAATCTATATGTGATGGCGGGGTTAAAGACCCCGATTATAGCGACAGTGATTGGAGAGGGCGGCTCTGGGGGGGCGCTTGCGATTGGCGTGGGTGATCGAATCTTCATGCTCGAGTACAGCATCTATTCTGTGATTTCTCCGGAGGGCTGCGCTTCTATTTTATGGAAAAGCGCGGATAAAGCGCCATATGCGGCGGAAACGCTAGGGATTACTTCAAAACGTCTTAAAGATCTAGATCTCATTGACCGTATTATTAATGAGCCTTTAGGGGGCGCCCATCGGAATGTGGAAGCAATGGCGGAGAAGCTTAAGCATGCCTTAAATGAGCAATTAGATTATTTAAGCGAATTGCCTGTGGACAAATTATTGGAACAGCGCCAGCAGCGGCTTAGAAATTATGGCCAATTCCAGGAATAAGCCCTTAATATGGGTTTTTCAGCCGGCCATTTGTTTGAAATTCTCCAACAATTATCTTCTTGTCACGGTTACCGGGTAGCCTACAGCGGCGGGCTGGATTCTCAAGTATTACTCTACAGCTTGGTGCAGTTGAGTCCTAAATTGCCGGGAAGCCTTATTAGCGCTATTCACATAGATCACGGGCTGCACCCCCGCTCTGAAGAATGGTCTCTCCATTGCCGTGAAAGCTGCGCCGCATTAGGGGTTGGGTATGAGGAGGTCAAGGTAAATGCCCATCCGAGAAAAGGAGAAAGCCCCGAGGCAGCTGCCCGTGAGGCCCGCTATGGCGCGCTTCGGCGCCGGATAGCCCTAGGAGAATGCCTGCTAACCGCCCAGCATCAGGATGATCAAGTCGAAACCCTCTTGCTGCAACTTCTGCGAGGGGGAGGACCTGCTGGGTTGGCGGCCATGGCAAAAGCGGCGCCGTTTGGGCAGGGCCGATTACTGCGTCCTTTACTTTCTTTCTCCCGATCTGAATTAAAGATCTATGCGGAACAGGAGGGCTTAGTTTGGGTTGAAGATCCCAGTAATTTTGATCTCGAGTTTGATCGTAATTACCTGCGCCATAAAATTTTACCCTTACTATGGCAGCGTTGGCCAGGGTTAGGCCGGACCTTGTCTCGGGCCGCATTTCATCAGGCTGACGCCGCTTGGTTGCTCGACCAACAGGCCCAACGGGAACTGGTTGCAGTTAGCGCCGGTAAACAGGGACTTTCAGTGCAGGCGCTCCAAGCGTTAGCGCCGCCCCAGCGGCGCAATTCCCTGCGCTATTGGTTTAAACAGATGCAACTGCCTCTTCCTGATAGCATTCATTTACAGCGTATTCTGGAGGAAGTTTTGCCTGCTCCCGAGGATGCCCAGCCTCTGGTTGCCTGGCCGGGAGCAGAGCTTCGGCGTTACCGCGACCGCCTATATGCCCAGAAACCTCTGCCTCCCCATGATGCGGCGGAGATTTTGGTTTGGGAGGGAGTCGAGCCTTTGGTATTGCCTGCTGGGGTTGGCGGGGTATTGGTTCCTAAACGGACCCGAGGGCTGGGTTTGGATGCAATGCGGCTGCGGCAAAATCCCATGACCGTTCGCTTCCGCCAGGGTGGGGAACGTATTCGCTTGGTAGAGCGAGGTTATCGCCGCTCCCTGAAAAAAATTCTCCAAGAGCGGGGGATTCCCCCCTGGCAACGGACCCGTATTCCGATGGTCTATGTGGGCGATAAGCTTGCCTTTGTGGCTGGAATTGGCGTTGATTGGGATTTTGCTGCCGCGCCTGGGGAAGCAGGAATCGTTATCGAATGGATTCTTTAAAATCCCTGGCATTGAGGAAAAGCGGGGATTCTGTTAGCTTATATAGTTGTTCTGCGGTTACTCCCATCATATTTAATTCCTCAATATTTTGATGACTAAGTTTATCTTTGTCACTGGCGGTGTTGTATCTTCCTTGGGCAAGGGTATTACCTCTGCTTCCCTTGGTGCTCTTCTTGAAGCACGCGGACTTGCAGTTACCCTGGTTAAGCTTGATCCCTATATTAATGTGGATCCGGGCACGATGAGTCCTTATCAGCATGGGGAAGTATTTGTTACCGGGGATGGTGCGGAGACCGATCTCGATTTGGGCCATTACGAACGTTTTGTGCGCATGACTATGTCCCGGCGTAACAATTATACGACAGGTCGAATTTACGAGAATGTTATTGCCCAGGAGCGTCGGGGAGCCTATCTCGGCAATACAGTTCAGGTTATTCCCCATATTACGGATGAAATTAAGCGTTGCATTTGCGCGGGCGCGGATAATGCCCAGGTGGTGCTAGTAGAAATCGGCGGCACGGTGGGGGATATCGAATCCCTGCCTTTTCTAGAAGCTATCCGCCAGATGGGGGTAGAGCTAGGCCGGGAACAAACGCTTTTTATGCACTTGACTTTAATTCCTTTTATCCGCTCCGCAGGGGAGCTTAAGACCAAGCCAACCCAACATTCGGTGAAGGAATTGCGATCTATTGGTATCCAGCCAGATGTTTTGGTATGTCGCTTGGAGCATCCTTTGCCAGAGTCGGAGCGGCGCAAGATCGCTTTATTTACCAGCGTGCCTGAGAGGGCAGTAATTTCAGCGGTGGATGTGGACAGTATTTATAAAATTCCCCTTGAACTGTATGCCCAGAAGCTAGATGAAATCGTAGTGGAGCAACTAGGCCTTGAAACAGGTCCGGCTAACCTGACGGAATGGCAGCGAGTGATTGATGGTTTGGAACATCCCCATGACGAAGTGACTATAACTTTAGTGGGCAAATATGTGGATCATAGGGAAGCCTATAAATCCCTTTCCGAAGCATTGATTCATGGGGGAATACATACTCGCACCCGGGTGAATATTACTTATCTGGATTCTGAAGAAATCGAAGCTCAAGGTATTGGAGGGCTGGAGTCTGCGGATGCTATTCTCATCCCTGGTGGTTTTGGCGAACGCGGCGTTGAAGGCATGATAATAGCAGTCCAGTATGCCAGAGAAAATGGTGTGCCCTATTTAGGAATTTGCCTTGGAATGCAGGTGGCGGTGATTGAGTTTGCCCGCCATCAGGCGGGCATGAAAGAAGCTCATAGTACTGAATTTAGCGAGCATACCCCGGACCCGGTGATTGCCTTGATTACGGAATGGCGGCGGGCGGATGGAAGTATTGAACGGCGTGATGAGCAGATGGGTTTGGGCGGCACGATGCGCCTTGGCAATTATGAATGTGAGTTATTACCTGGGAGCCGGGCAGCAGCTTTATACGGCCAAGAGAGAATTACTGAACGGCATCGGCATCGTTATGAGTTTAATAATGATTATCGGGAGCTGCTAGAAGGGGCGGGTTTGGTGATGGCCGGCACTTCTTTTGATGGAAACTTGGTGGAGATGGTGGAAATTTCTCATCACCCGTGGTTTGTTGCCTGCCAGTTCCATCCCGAATTCACTTCAACCCCCCGTGACGGCCACCCTCTTTTTAACAGTTTCATTCGTGCTGCCGCTGAGCACCGCCGCCGGGTAACGTTAAAGTCTAGCAGAGATAGTTAAAAGCATGGAATTATGCGGGTTTGAGGTGGGTTTAGAGCGGGCCTTGTTTCTGATTGCGGGCCCCTGTGTGATTGAAAGTGAACAGCTGGCCTTGGATACGGCGGGCAGGCTGAAGGAAATGACAGAACGTCTAGGCATTCCCTTTATTTATAAATCTTCATTTGATAAAGCCAATCGAACTGCGGTGGAAAGTTTTCGCGGGCTTGGCATGGAAGCAGGTTTAGGTATTCTGGAGAAGGTTAAAGCGACCCTTGGGGTACCGGTGTTGACTGATGTTCATGAGGATACGCCGCTACAGGAGGTCGCGGCAGTAGTGGATGTGCTGCAAACTCCAGCTTTTCTCTGTCGGCAGACCAATTTTATTCAGAACGTTGCCCGCCAGGGACGGCCTGTCAACATCAAAAAAGGGCAGTTTTTGGCCCCTTGGGATATGAAGCATGTGGTGGAAAAAGCCAGGGCGGTTGGCAATCAGCAAATTATGGTTTGTGAGCGAGGTGTTTCATTTGGCTA
Source organism: Nitrosococcus oceani ATCC 19707 (assembly GCF_000012805.1). GTDB lineage: Bacteria > Pseudomonadota > Gammaproteobacteria > Nitrosococcales > Nitrosococcaceae > Nitrosococcus > Nitrosococcus oceani. The sequence goes on from NC_007484.1 coordinate 933,567, forward strand.
CAATACCTTGGTTTCGGACATGCGCAGTCTGGCAGTTATGCGGGATACAGGCTGCCCTGTAGTTTTTGACGCCACCCATTCCGTTCAGCAACCCGGAGGAAAAGGAGGATGTTCTGGCGGGCAGCGGGAATGGGTGCCGGTACTTGCCCGTGCGGCTGTGGCGGCGGGGGTGGCAGGAGTGTTTATGGAAACCCATCCAGATCCGGAGCGGGCCTTAAGCGATGGTCCTAATGCTTGGCCGTTAGGGGCGATGGAAAAATTATTGGAGACTTTAAGTACCATCGATAAGACGGTGAAAACGGACGGTTTTCTCGAAGCGGAATACCGCTTAAATTAATGGGAGCAGGGAAATTTAATGAAATGAGTAAAATCATTGATATCACGGGGCGAGAAATTTTAGACTCCCGCGGTAATCCCACGGTAGAGGCGGATGTTGTTCTCGAAGGGGGAGTGCGGGGACGGGCTGCGGTACCTTCTGGCGCTTCAACCGGCACTCGGGAGGCCGTGGAGTTGCGAGACGAAGATTCTAGCCGTTATGGGGGCCAAGGGGTGCTTAAGGCCGTGGGCCACATTAACGGCGACATTCGCCAGCGATTAGTGGGGCAGGAAGCGGAAGCCCAGGAGAGCATCGATCAGGCCATGCTCGATCTGGACGGCACGTCCAGCAAAAGGCGTTTGGGAGCCAATGCCATTTTAGCCGTTTCCCTCGCCGTAGCACGGGCAGCAGCTCTGGCAGCGGAAAAACCCCTCTACCGCTATTTAAGCGCAGATGAACGTTTCCAGATGCCGGTACCCATGATGAATATCATCAATGGCGGGGCCCATGCGGATAACAATGTAGATCTGCAAGAGTTTATGATTGTGCCGGTAGGGGCGGGTAGTATCGCAGAGGCGGTGCGCTATGGCGCCGAGGTATTTCATGCATTAAAAAAAGTGTTACGGGGACGGGGTTTGGGTACGGGCGTGGGTGATGAAGGTGGTTTCGCGCCGGATCTTTCATCTAACGTGGCTGCTATTGAAGCGATCTTGGAAGCGATTACCCAGGCGGGTTTTGAGCCTGGCCGCGATATCAGCCTGGCCCTGGATACGGCGAGTTCCGAATTTTATCAAGATGGCCGTTATGTACTGGCTTCAGAGGGTAAGACGCTCGATAAAGAGGAGTTTACGGGCGTTCTTGCTTCTTGGGTGGAGCAGTATCCCATTCTCTCCGTAGAAGATGGCATGGCGGAGGACGATTGGGAGGGCTGGGCTTTGCTAACCCAACGCCTAGGCCAGCGAGTGCAGCTCGTAGGGGATGATTTGTTTGTCACCAATACCGCTATTCTCAAGGAAGGCATTAACCGAGGTATAGCCAATTCCATTTTAATCAAGGTTAATCAGATTGGGACTTTAACCGAAACCCTGGCCGCTATCCGTATGGCCCATGAGGCGGGTTATACGGCAGTGATTTCCCACCGCTCTGGAGAAACCGAAGATACGACGATTGCGGATCTGGCCGTGGCTACCCAGAGCGGTCAGATTAAAACCGGTTCCCTATCCCGGACAGACCGAGTAGCTAAATACAATCAGTTGCTGCGAATAGAAGCGGAGCTCGGGGACAAGGCCCATTACCCAGGGCGTCAGGCTTTTACTCACCCCTAGTAAAAAGCCTATCTATGTCCCATGAAGTTCATTGTTGGCTTGTTATTAGTGTTGTTGTTAGCACTTCAATACCAATTGTGGATAAGCAAGGATGGTTTGGGGGAACTGCGGCAGTTGAGTCGTAGTATAAAACAGCAGCGGCATGAGAATGCCACCTTGATTGAACGTAATCAGGTTCTAAAAGCAGAAGTCCAGGATCTAAAAAGCGGTCTTGATGCTCTGGAGGAACGGGCACGAAGCGGGTTAGGTATGATTAAGCAAGGGGAAACCTTCTTTCAAGTTGTCGAAGAACCATGAGTTCCAGCTATTGGGCGGTGGTGCCGGCTGCCGGGGTAGGGAAGCGCATGGAGGCCGATATTCCCAAGCAATATCTTCCCCTTATGGGCAAGACGGTCATTGAGCATACTCTGGCCAGGCTATTGCAACATCCCCGCATTCAGGCAGTTGTGGTCGCCGTCTCTTCCGAAGATAGGTGGTGGTCCGAACGTCTTTTCCAGGATAACGAGCGTATTATCCGGGTAACAGGTGGTGCGGAACGGTGTCATTCAGTCCGCAATGGGTTGGAGTCTTTGATGGCTTTAGCGGCGCCCGAGGATTGGGTTCTGGTGCATGATGCGGCCCGGCCTTGCCTGCGGAAAGAAGATATTGACCGCTTAATAGAGACTCTCCACGATCATCCCATGGGAGGATTATTGGCGTTGCCTATCAGCGATACCGTCAAGCGCGCCGATGCAGAAGGATCTGTGATGGAAACGGTTGATCGGAAAGGTCTGTGGCGGGCTATGACGCCCCAGATGTTTCCCCTTGCAAAACTCTATAATTCCTTGCGGGAGGCTATTGCCGCTGGCGTGCAGGTGACCGATGAGGCTAGTGCAATGGAGTGGGCTGGATTTTCCCCCCGGCTGATAGAAGGATATTCGGATAATATCAAGATTACCCATCCCCAGGATTTGGCCCAGGCGGAGGTCTTTTTGAAACGGCAGGAGCGTGGAGAATGAGAATTGGGCATGGTTTTGACGCCCATCGCTTTGGTTCGACGGGAAAGTTGATTTTGGGGGGTGTAGAAATTCCCCATGAGCAAGGTTTAATCGCCCATTCTGATGGTGATGTGGTGATTCATGCCCTGTGCGATGCTTTATTGGGCGGTGCGGCTTTGGGCGATATCGGGCGCCATTTTCCGGATACTAGCGCTGAGTTTAAGAATGCGGACAGCCAAAAATTGCTTCATCGGGTGATGGTCTTGTTGAAGGAACACGGGTTTAAGGTAAGTAACGGGGATATGACGATTATAGCGCAGATTCCCAAGTTGGCCCCTTATCTTCCAGCCATGCGTGAAACCCTGGCTCTTGCGCTTGGATTACCTCTGCAGCGTTTCAATATTAAGGCGACCACTACGGAAAGGATGGGCTATATTGGGCGGGCGGAAGGTATCGCGGCCCATGCGGTAGTATTATTGCTGGAAGAACAATAATGGAGGCGGATGAGGCTGGGCAGCAAGTGCTTGCCTATGGCGGAGATCCGCCTTTGGCAACCGCCCTGCTTCGGTGTCGCCCAGAGGACTTCCAGGTGGTTGAGGAACTTCCCTTCGCTCTCTCTGGGGAGGGCGAGCATGTCTGGCTTCTGCTTTGTAAACGTAACACTAATACTGTCTGGCTAGCGCGCCAGCTTGCCCGCATTGCCGGAGTGCGGCTAGTAGATGTGGGTTACGCAGGGCTAAAGGATCGTCATGGGCTGACCACCCAATGGTTTAGCGTTAATTTGAGTGGAAAAAAAGAGCCAGCCTGGGCTACAGCGTTGGAGTCTGCCACGGTTCAAGTGCTTAAGGTTATCCGCCATTCCCGAAAATTACAGCGGGGCGCGCTCAAGGGAAACCGTTTTCTATTGACCTTGCGCCACTTCCAGGGTGATCGGGAGGTTGTTTGCGACCGCCTGACACAGATTAAAGTTGCGGGGACTCCCAATTACTTTGGACCGCAGCGTTTTGGCCGGGGGGGCCAGAATCTGGATCAGGTGCACCGTTGGTTTAGTGGAGGCAAGCCACCCAGGGGGCGTTATTTACGGGGAATGCTGCTTTCGGCAGCCCGCGCTTTTTTATTTAATAGGGTCTTGTCGGAGCGCGTCCAGGCAGCTAATTGGTGGCAACCACTTCCAGGCGAGGCGCTTATTCTGGATGGCAGCCATGGCTTTTTTGTAGCGGAGACCATAGATGAAGCCTTGCAAGCCCGGGTGAGGCGCTTCGACTGCCATCCCAGTGGTCCTTTATGGGGGCGAGGGGAATCTCCCGCTAAGAGGATGAGCCGGGCTCTTGAGGAAGAGGTATTGGCGGATTACGCATTATGGCGGGAAGGTCTGGAGCAGGCAGGCTTAAAGCAAGAGCGCCGTAGTTTGCGTTTAATGGTAGCTGATTTGGAATGGTCTTTTCCTCCTGCTATGGATAGCTTGCAGCTTCATTTTCGTTTACCCGCTGGGGCTTATGCCACCACTGTATTGCGGGAAGTGGTCAGGACCCAAGAGGCGGTGGGACAGCCTTTCCTTTTAGATGAATAAAAGAGGGGGCAATGTGAGGCGGGAGAGTAGTTGTTCTGCAAACCCGTTTTTTCTCCCCGAAAAAAGGATTTGATGCGCATCCTCTCTGGCGCGCTCCTGGGAGCATCCTTCGGATGTCTCGATTCGCCAAAAGCGAGTTCATCGGTGCGGGGATTTCCCTATCCCCTGCCTCCAACCACCCACCCCTCTAATACTTCAAGGCTTTTGCCAAGAAACTAAAAGGGAAAAGCTCCTTTCAATGAGAGAGTCTGGGGTGGCCCGCCGCAACTTCGGTTGCTTGTCCTTGAGCGCCAGCTTTGAGTGTGGCGATGCTCTTCCGCAGGCTTTTTTCTACCCAGCGGGTGAAGTTGGGATGAGGGATCAAGCCTTGCCCATTCATGACGTATTCCAAGCCGTCCAAATAGGTGGCATAGGGTCCAGAGCCGTAAAGCCGATTGGAAATGACGATGGCTCGACCCTCTCCTTTATTGGCCTGTTCGATAAAAGCGCGGATTTCGCGTACTGCTTTAGCCCGCTTATCGGGCCAGTCCTCCCGTAGGGACATAGCGCGGATGTCACGGAAGGGGGACGGGAGCGTGGCTTTGATAGCAGCAATATTATGCTCCGTGATGAGGGCAAGATCAGCTGCATTCGTTTCATCACTTCTGCTGCCATGGGAGAGAAGAAGAACACTCTCTTGTAGAGGGTTTTGGCTTACTTCTAAAATCCGGTCTTTAAGAATTTCTGAGATTAAAGGATCGGTCTGATAGCCACCGGTGGTGACAAAGCCGATGGGGGTACGCACGCGCTCAGGTACTCCGCCATGGCTGTGGGCTGGCGGCATTGGGCGGAGTCCAAGAATATAGTCGCTGGCCTCGTGCAGATGGCGTGGCAAGGCGTAGAGACGTAAAAAGGCTCCGTGGCGTACTCCCGCGGCCTCTAGCTCATTCACTGCTTGACCCATAGTGAAAGGGCTCGCCATGCCGAAGGCAAAGGCTGTCGGGTAACGCTTCACTATGCTTGGCATAGCGGCGACGATACCGTCATTGTAGGGCATAGTCGAGCCGTGGGGCATGATGATGATGCCAAGGGTTTTTTCCGTCACCGGGACATGGGTATTGATCATCCGCTGGAGCCAGGTGCGCACCGCCGGATGGGGCATGATGCTCTCGGAAATGTGAGCGCCGCTGTGAGCGTAGCGCCGCGCTAGCGAGGTTTCAAGGGACATGCGGGGGGTGAATTTGGGGCCAATGGCTAAGGGGATAATGAGAGTTTGTCCTATCTTGGCGAAGCGGTTCACAATTGCCGCCGCTTCGGTTTCTGCCGCTTCCGCTCCCGGACCGGCTGCCGTTTTGGAGTAAGTGACTGCGACTGCCGTTTTAGAAGAGGAAATGTGGGGACGAATATCGTTGAGAAGGCGCTCGCCCAGCAATTGCAGATTGGCAGCGCTTGTCGTATCGCTGGCGCCCGATAGCCAGAGGACAAGCTGTTCTACTTTTGACGTTTTACGGGCTGAATCGATTCGGTCGAGCACTATTTCCCGCAGGAGGTAGCTTTCTCCAAGGGCGGGTGTCCAGGTGAAATTTGCTGGCGCCATAGCGGCTTCGATCTTGCCGTGGAAAAGCCCGAGTAGATAATCGTCCTCCGAGATGAAAAGGGGAATAGCGATAATTTTATTCACGCCATGTTCATGGAAAAAACTTCGGGCCTTTTTGATGTAGGCTGCATAGCCATTCTCGATACCTTGATGGTCGGCCCCGATGAGCAGGAGCCTTACTGGGTAGTCTGGATCTAGATCTGCAGTGGCAGCAGCAAGTTCCTGGTTGCCAACGGCACCCCGGTCCTGAGCGACAACGAGAACACCTATTTTTTCTGAAGCGCCGGCAAGGAGTGGGAAGACAGATAGAACAAGTAAGAAAAACAGCCGAGACATTATAATTTATTACCTCATCTCATTAAGAAAGTAGAAGGGGATCGGAGTTAGGCCCCCTGGGGTTTATTTATCCTGTAAAAATTAATGCCGACGTGGCTTCATGCTGACCGGCGCTAGGGGTTCATGGGAATAGGAGCGCCCCAAGGTTAAGTGCTGCCAATCATCTAGTAGATGTAAGTAGGTTGCGCGGCATTCCGGTTCGTTTTGGACTACAGGATGTTCGCTGAGTAGGCGCAGATAACGGGCGACAGTCGAGGCCAGGTAAGGGGAAGCGTGATGGGTGTAACGGAGCATAAGCCGGCAGGTGACCGCCTGGAGTTGAATAAGACCCTGGGGTGGGAAAGTGCTGGGGGAATATGCTTTATGATCAGCCATGAGGGGACTCCTTAGTTTAAGGTGGATGGGGGTTAAAATTGATAGGTGAGGGCTACCTTAAAGTTACGCCCCGCCTCCTCGATAACGGAAAGATAGCGCCTGTATGCTTTGTTAGTTAGGTTATCGATACCAAAATCCATTCGTAACCCTTTGACTCCGGCGGAGGAAGGCAGCCAAGTGGCGTATAGGTCATACACGCTATAGCCAGCCGCTTCCAGCACACCAGGAGGAACGCGATCCTGCTTGGCGACAAAGCGGCCCCGTCCACCGAACACAAGCCCCCAGGGGGAGAAACGGCCGCCTAGATTGACCACGCCCTTGGCGGGTTGTACGTTGGTGAGGGGCAAGCCAGTATTGATGTTTTCACCGTACGTGCGGCCAAAACTGGCCCCGGCGAAAAAGTACTCACTATCATAGCGAACGCCCGTTTCGAAACCGTGGAGACGCGCCTTATCAAGGTTGGCGTTTTGCGTTGTACCACCCAGGGTATTGACCTTTAGATCGATAAAATTATCGGCTTTAGTATCGAAATAGGTAAATTCCAGATTTAGCCGATCCGTTGCTGTCAGTAACTCTTCCCAAGCGCTCTTGAAGCCGGCTTCCCAGGTATAAACCGTTTCTGGTTTAAGATCTGGGTTGGGGATGAAGAAGTTATCGGGAAGACGGCCTGGAACTCCTCGGAAGTGGAGTCCTTCAGTAAAACGCTCGGGCAGGGTAGGGGCGCGAAATGCCTTGCCGTAACTGCCCCATAGGTTGAGCCAGGAAGCGAGGTGGATCATTCCGCCGATACGGGGAGAAATGGCCTCATCGGTGGTGCTCCCGCCAGCCCTCTCTTCTATCTCTAACGTATAGCGGTCATAGCGCACTGCCGGAATAAGACTGAGGTATTGCCCAAGGGAGATTTCGTCTTGAATGTAAAATCCCCACACATCGCTGTTCGCCTTGGGAAAGGAGGGCCGAGGATTGCCATCTTCCCGCCCTTCCTCTTCATCCTTGAAGTAATTTACCCCTAAAGTAATTGTTTGCATTAAAAAATCTTGAGGATCGCCAAAATCCATGCTGTTTTGGAGGTTAAATCCGGTGGTGACAAACTCGCTGGTGGTTTGCCTGCCGCTTTCCAAGCGATTTCGGCTGTCGCGCAACTCATTGCGGTAAGCATTGAATTTGGGTTTAAACCAAGGATGAGCAGGATCATCATAACTATACTGGAAGGTGTAGGTGCGACGTTCGATTTTGGTTGCGGCATTCTCATTGGCCCCGTCCGATACGGTTTGGGGATTGGCAGGAAAAATACCTTCGGTACTAAAGTAATCGCCGCCAATACGCAGCCGATGGGCACCGGGTTTATAACTCACGCGGGCCAGTCCGGAAAAGTTTTCCGCAGCCGAGCTGTCTAGTTCTTGGCCGCTGGCCAGCGTGATATCGTCGGAATCCCGGTAGGAAAAATTACCTAGAAAATCCCAGTCGGAAGCCCGTCCGAACAGGGCGGCGCTGGTTGAACTCTCATTGTTAACGCTTTGGTAACCGCCCTTGAGCCGAGCGCCGAAACGTTGGCCGGGGGCAAGAAAATCGCTTGCCTCCCGGGTGGTCATGGTAACAACTCCGCCGAGGGCGCCGCTGCCGTAAATTGCCGAGGCTGGTCCGCGCAAGACATCAACCCGTTTCAGTAGATCCGGTTCGATAAAAAAACGGCCAAGATGACCAATGCTGGAATCCTGCCGGGCGCCATCGATGGTCGTCAGGATTCGCTCGCTGCTCAGACCGCGAATCGTCAGGGTTTCGCCGATAGGACGGGGTCCGGAGGTGAAATCGACGTTAGGTAAGACCTGTAAGAGATCATCCATGCTTTGGGCCTGGCGGCGCATAATTTGTTCGCTATCCAGAACGCTTACCGAAGCTGGTAACTCCGCCAAGGAGCGTGCAGTGCGGGTAACGATGACGGTCATCGGCTCAAAAGCATGATTCTCCTCATTCAAAGACGTCTCTGTTTCTGCTTTTGCGATCATCCCGACCCATAGGGTCGGGATGATCGCAATTCCCGCGTATCTTATTGTTTTTCTCATCTCCTACTGTTTCCTCTAACCCTCGATGCTCTGCCATCAATAATTCATTTGCTATCCGGCAGGCGGCAAATATACGCTAATTATAATTGTATGATAAATAATAATCATTAACATTTAATTAATCAATATTTTCTTTTGCTTACTACAGAAGGGTCCGTGGCGTTTTTATTTTCCGCTACAAGATGGGGGTATACCCCCCATCTTGTAACCTTGAAGGAGTACAGGGATGTATGACGACCCCCAGCGAGCGTGCCTGCCTGTGCGTGTGCGCACGCAGACAGGCGAAGTGAAGCGGCGCATCGAGCGCGGGAGCCAAGATTGCTTGCGTTTCGCCATGAATTCGCACTATGATTTTCTCGCTCTCGGAGCCTGGGGTGGGGAGCACCCGAAATCAAAGCGCGTGGAGCAGTAAAAACCCCAAGACCAAGGTCATATAGCTAAATCTATAATTACTGATACGCTGCAACGATATTCTCAAGGGTTTCATGTTCGTTGTATTCTCTGATTTTTTTGATATTTCCGAAGTCTTTTTCTATGGGGTTAAAGTCAGGGGAATAAGGGGGGAGGAATAAAATTCCCGCCCCTGTTTTTTTGATGATTTCACGTGAAGAAACGGCTTTGTGGAACGGAGCATTATCCATGATGACAATGTGGTTGCTGTTGAGCAAGGGGCAAAGCTCTTTTTCCAGCCATGCATTGAACACAGCCGTGTTACAGGTTCCCTCAAATAGAAACGGCGCTTCAAAGCCTTCATCCATACGGGCGGCCAATAAAGAGGTTCGCGGTCTGCGATGACCGGAGATCAGACCATAAACACGCCGCCCCTTTGGAGCGTAAGCGTAACGACGGGAAACCTCCGGCTCAAAACCGCTTTCATCAAGATAGACAAATCTTTTGCCGCGGCGGCGATAGCGTTCACGAAGGCGAAGAAAGCTCTTTCTTTTCATATTACAGCGCTGCGTGTACCCCGTCATTTTTTTTACGGGTTAACCCCATTTTGTGCATCGCATGCCAAATACAGTAATACGAAACGCCAAAATGCCGGGCGCGTTCTTTATAGGTGAGAGCAGCCTTGTCTTCCACATGGACCCGTAAAGCCTCCCAGTCCAGCTTGTGTGAACGGCGAGGGCCGGGACGCTCGTAACACAGCGCATCATCCTGCGACAACCAGCGATAAATGCTCGCGCGGCCTACCTGAAATCTCCGGGCCGCTTCCGCCTTGCTTCCACCGCCCCTTACAAAATCGATTACTCGTTTGCGCAAATCAATTGAACATCTCATCACAACAGTATGAATGAATATAACACAAATGTCTCAATATTTATAAATTTAGATATACTTCGGCGAGGACTGCTGAGAAACGCGAATTCTCCAGGCCGATGAAGTTTTGTAGGAACAAAACTGCTATCCGTCATGGCGAAACTCCAAGCAACTACGGTGTCAGAACAGGATCAGTATTGGGCCTATAACCAGCAGGATTTTACAATAGATGGGGGCTTGCTCATCCGTTTATCCAGAGCGAGGGGAGAGGGAAAGTCCTTCTTAAGAGGAAGCTTTTTCCCCTTTCTCTTCCCACCACCGCTGCGCTTCAGGCACATCCAATGGCTTGCTGATGAAGTAACCTTGGACTAAATCGCAGCCTTGTTTCTGGAGATAAAGTAACTGCTCCGGCGTTTCCACGCCTTCCGCCACTACCTTAAGATTGAGGCTATGTCCCAGGGCGATAACAGCTTTAGTAATGGTCCGGCTTTCAGAGTCCGCGGGAATGCCATGGATGAAAGAACGATCAATTTTGATACTATCAAAGGGGAGATTTTTTAAGTAGCTTAGAGAAGCATGGCCGGTACCAAAATCATCCACGGAAACATGGACCCCCAAGATGCTTAGGGACTGAAGTGTATTGAAGGCGGAGTCCATATCTTCGAGCAGGAGCCCCTCTGTAACTTCTATTTCTAGCGCGGATGGTGCCAGTCCCGTCTTCTCTAGTATGGTAGCAATACTCCCCGCTAAATCCGGTTGGCGAAATTGGCGGGGAGAAAGGTTGACCGCCACTCGTAACGGCCCCGCTCGAAGTTGCCGCCAGCCCATACAAGTTTGGCAGGCGGTTTCTAACGCCCAAGCGCCAATGGGGACGATAAGTCCCGTTTCCTCCGCTAGACGAATAAAGGTTTGGCGGGCGAGCATGCCATGTTGGGGATGGCGCCAGCGGAGCAGCGCCTCAAAACCCGAGGTTCTATGAGTTGCTAGGTTCAGTTGGGGTTGGAACTGCAAGTAGAGATTATCGGTCTCAAATGCTCTTTGCAGCTCTTTGGCTAGCGCCATCCGGGGATGGGCCCGGGCGTTGATGGCGGGGGTATATAATTGGTAGTTGTTCTGGCCTTCATGTTTTGCGTGGTACATGGCGATATCAGCATTTTTGAGCAGTTGCTCCGCTTTATCTCCATCATTGGGAAAGAGGGTAATCCCAATACTGGCACTGTTATGTATTTCATGTCCTAGAATTTTATGGGGCCTAGCTATGGCGTCAAGAAGCCGTTGGGCAAGGAGGGTCGCTTTATCAACCCCTAGAGCGGGAGTTTGAATAATAGCGAACTCATCGCCGCCGATTCGTAGAGCGGTATCCGTGGGTTCTAAACAGTCCTGGAGAACCTTGGCGACTCGGGCTAATTCTCTATCGCCAGCCTCATGGCCAAAGCTATCATTGATTTCCTTAAGCCGGTCAAGATCTAAGCACAAAAGAGCCAGTTGTCGAGCTGGTCCCATGGCCTGTTCTAACCGATTTCGAAGCACGGTATGATTGGGAAGTCCAGTGAGGGTATCATACTGGACAGGGTGGTGGTCCGGGTTCTCCGTGGCTTGGTTTTTCTGTAGCTGGGCACGGGATAATTGCTGAGAACGATAAAAACTAAGGGCGATCAATGTAAGCCCCAAAATCCTTAGTGCACCCTCTATAATAGTATCCCAGAGTCGGGGTTCCTGGGTGAATTCTTCTAATAGGCCCAGCAAAAGACTGCATAGGAGTAGTTCCCAGCCTCTAATCAAGATATTGCGATCCAAGCGTACAATAAAAGGATAGGTTATGGAGGCCGCCGCTAAAATTACCGCCTCAAGAATGATTTTGCTAATATCAAAGCTAGATTTGAGAGGAAAGGCGAAGAACCAACCTAAAGCGATGCCCAATGCGAGCAGCACCAATCCTCCGCCCCTGTGCCATAGAGACAGGGGCCTTGAGCAGGCATACTGCAATTTATTGGGCATGAGTAACCTTTTTAATAAAGGATGGATACCATCTGCTGGCTATGAAAACTATCTCAAATACTTAATTGATAATTATACCGGCATAGCTGGTAACCTAATATTATAAAAAGATGCAATATCTCCCCATATTCCTAAATATACGCGGGCAGCAGTGCCTGGTCGTCGGTGGAGGCACCGTAGCCGTCCGAAAAGTTGCGCTGCTTCGCCAGGCAGGCGCTGAGGTTAAAGTGATCGCCCCGAAACTGCATGAACAGTTGCAAGAATGGGCTGATAAGGGAAAAATTACCGCCCAGCAAGCTTCTTTTAGTGAAACTGAAATAAAAAGCTGTTATTTAGTGATTGCGGCAACAGATGATTCTTCTCTCAACGAGCAGGTTTATCATTTGGCCACGGCTCAGGGAGTACTGGTTAATGTGGCGGATTGCCCCCGTTTCTGCGATTTTATTTTACCCTCTATCGTGGATAGATCGCCGGTAATAGTGGCAGTTTCTAGTGGAGGAGCTTCCCCGGTATTGGCCCGTTTGCTCCGCGCCCGTTTAGAGACCCTTATTCCCCAGGCTTATGGCCGCCTAGGCCAATTTGCGGCGCGTTATCGCAGCCGGATTAAGCAACGGATTACAGGCATAAGAGCACGGCGTATTTTTTGGGAAAAGGTACTGCAAGGTAGCATTGCCGAAAGGATTTTCGCAGGCCAGGAGGAGGAGGCCGAGGGCGCCCTAGAAGCAGCTTTGGAAGGCGGATTTGTGCCAGAGCAGGGGGAAGTTTATTTAGTTGGCGCCGGACCAGGGGACCCGGATCTTTTAACTTTTCGCGCCTTGCGTCTTATGCAGCAAGCTGATGTGGTTTTTCATGATCGTTTGGTCAGCCCGGAAGTGCTTGCTTTAGTACGGCGTGAGGCGGAACGCATTTATGTAGGCAAAAAGCGCTCTTGGCACGCGGTGCGACAGGAGGAAATTAATATGATGCTGGTACGCTCTGCTCGGGAAGGGAAGCGAGTGTTGCGCCTTAAAGGAGGCGATCCGTTTATTTTTGGCCGGGGCGGGGAAGAAATTGCTACTTTGGCGGCAGAAAACATTCCTTTTCAAGTGGTACCTGGAATTACCGCCGCTTCAGGCTGCGCGAGCTATGCAGGAATTCCCCTCACCCACCGTGACCATGCCCATGCCTGTATCTTTGTTACTGGACAGCTCAAAGAGGGGCGTTTGAGTTTGAATTGGCAGGCTTTGGTTCAGCCTCAACAAACTATTGTGGTTTATATGGGCTTATCAGGACTTGAGATCCTATGCCAGGAATTGATAGCCCATGGAATGCCTGCCGTCACGCCGGCCGCTTTAGTACAGCAGGGCACGACTTCCCGGCAGCGGGTCTTGACGGGGACGCTGGCAACACTGCCTGATATTGTCCAGGGGGAAGACATTCATGCCCCCACCTTAGTTATTATCGGTGGAGTTGTTGCGCTTTATCCCCAGCTTGCTTGGTTCAAAGTTCCCGATAGAGAGCCGCTCGATGCACGCTAGACGCTTTTTGGCGCTAATCAAATAACGCCAAATGCCAGCATGGCCTCGGCAACGTGGCGGAAAGCAGCGATATTGGCGCCGATCACATAGTTGCCCGGGCTACCGAATTCCGCGGCAGTTTCGTAGCAGTCTTGGTGAATGCCCGTCATAATTTCGTGTAGCCGCTGTTCGGTGTGCTCAAAAGTCCAGTTATCCCGGCTGGCGTTCTGTTGCATTTCCAGGGCCGAGGTCGCGACGCCGCCGGCATTGGCGGCTTTACCAGGACCATAAGCTAGATTCGACTCCAAAAAAATCTTTACGCCACCGGGTGTGGTTGGCATATTGGCGCCCTCGGCTACGGCAATGCAGCCATTGGCCACTAGAGTACGGGCGGCCTCTGCATCCAACTCATTCTGGGTTGCGCAGGGCAGCGCCACCTGGCAGGGAATATCCCAGACTTGGCCACCTTCGATGTATTGAGCGCCCGGATGTTCGTCGATGTAATTCCGGATGCGGCGCCTTTGGACCTCTTTAAGCTGTTTAACGGTATCCAGATGAATGCCACTCGCGTGGTAGATTACCCCATTGGAGTCGGAGCAGGCCACGATCTTGGCGCCCAGCATCTGTAGCTTCTCTATGGCGTAGATGGCGACATTGCCGGAGCCAGAGACCACGCAGGTCTTGCCCTCCAGGCTGTCGCCACGGGCCTTGAGCATCTCTTCCGCAAAATAGACGGTTCCGTAGCCGGTGGCTTCACGGCGCACCAAGGCCCCCCCCCATTTTGGACTTTTACCGGTTAATACACCCGACTCGTAGCGGTTAGTAATGCGTTTATACTGGCCGAACAGGTAGCCGATTTCCCGCCCGCCAACGCCAATGTCACCAGCCGGTACATCAGTGATGTCGCCAATATGACGGTACAGTTCGGTCATGAAACTTTGGCAGAAGCGCATCACCTCGGCGTCCGATTTGCCTTTGGGATCGAAGTCCGAGCCGCCTTTGCCGCCGCCTAGGGGCATGCCGGTGATGGCGTTTTTGAATACCTGCTCAAAACCAAGAAATTTAATGATGCCGAGATAGACGGAGGGATGGAAGCGCAGGCCACCCTTATAGGGACCGAGGGCACTGTTGAAGCCGACTCGAAAGCCCCGGTTAATCTGCACCTCGCCGCGATCATCTTGCCAGGGCACGCGGAAGATGATTTGTCGCTCAGGTTCGCAAATGCGCGCAATGATTTTCTGATCGGCATATTCTGGATGATGGCGTAGCGCAGGTCCTAGGGTGTCGATGACCTCTTTCACCGCTTGGTGAAATTCGCTCTCGCCAGGATTGCGTTGCACGACCTGTTCGAAAATACTTTGAATTCTTGCTTCTATTTCCGGCATCGTCAGTTTTAAACTTTTGTGGACTGAAAAGCACGACAGTATAACCAACTTTGCGCCGAGACCGCATCCCCAATTTTTAGCTCTTCAGGAAAATTTGTAAGTAGAACGCAACGCAGCGCCGTAACGGCTACAAGTAGGCCAAAAAAATGAGCTAATTAGGAGAAGAAGGTATTCTGTCCCCCGCCATTGTACCGATGTTAATATTAATTCTATATGATTTTCGTTTCATAGGTTTAGTATAAACAACCACTTATAGCCTTAGTAAATTACAACCTTTTGCTAAATCAATATAAAAACTTTCCTCTAAAAAGCTTCGGGAGTAAAGCGTATTGACAAATCTACGGCTCGGATATCCTTGGTCAAGGCGCCTACTGAAATATAATCGACTCCAGTTTCGGCAACCTGGCGAATGTTCTTGAGGGTAATGCCTCCAGAGGCTTCTAATTTGGCCCGTTGCTGGCTAATGCGGACGGCTTCACGGAGCGAGGGGGTATCGAAGTTATCAAGTAGTAGGATATCAGCACCAGCAGCAAGTGCCTGTTGCAACTCGTTCAGGTTTTCCACCTCTATTTCCACCGGGAGGTTGGAATTGGCGATACGGGCCCGCGCTATCGCTGCTGTAATGGAACCGGCGGCCAGGATGTGGTTTTCCTTAATCAAGATTCCATCGTAGAGGCCGTGGCGATGATTGTGGCCGCCTCCGCATCGCACCGCATATTTCTGCGCCTGGCGCAGGCCAGGCAAGGTTTTACGGGTGTCTAGTATTCTAACGGGCAAGCCCTTTACGGCGGAGGCGTAGCGGTGGGCTATGGTTGCAGTCCCGGAAAGAGTCTGAAGGAAATTTAGAGCAGTGCGCTCGCCGCTTAAAAGGGGGCGTGCAAGGCCGTACAGAGTACATATTATTTGATTAGCAGGAACGAGATCTCCATCTGCCTTTGCCCAATCAATGGCAATGTCAGCATCTAATTGGTGAAATACTTCATTAAACCATGAGGTTCCGCATAATATTGCCGTTTCACGGCAGATAATGGTGGCGGTGATTTTAGTAGTGGCTGGGATTAACGTTGTGGTGACATCACCGGTACCGATATCTTCGGCAAGCGCGCGGCGAACTTCTTCTTTAATAGAGACAGGAGACATGAAGTTATTTATAGCGAGTGGCTGAAATCAATTTTAAATTCTCAATTATAGCAATGATTATTAGACTGTTTTGCAATTTCCCCTATTTCACGGTACGAAAACTTGTTATTCCTCTCATTGCTAAGCTTGGGGAGAGTGAAGTCTAGGGTAGAATTTCTCATCCAAATTTGGTGGAGCAGGCATAGGTAATGGGCAAAGTCATTTCTGGGAAGTGGTGGATAGACGCGGATAGCGGCTGGCTTGCCAATGCCCGTCGTGTGGTCTCGCCTAACCAGGATGAGCGGCCACCAGGCATGGCTGCGGAATGGGTAGTGATCCATGGTATTAGCTTACCTCCTGGAGAGTTCGGAGGACCATGGATTGATGCCCTCTTTACCAACCGTCTTGAAGTGGCTGCTCATCCCTACTTTGATGGGATTCGCGGGCTGCGGGTCTCCGCTCATATTCTCATTGCACGGGATGGCACTTTAACCCAATATGTGCCCTTTCATAAACGAGCTTGGCATGCGGGTGAGTCTATGCTTAAGGGGCGCTGCCGATGTAATGATTTTACTATTGGGGTAGAATTGGAGGGTGCCGATACCGTACCCTATGAAAAGATGCAATATCAGGTGTTGGCGAATCTGATAAATGTTTTGGCCGGAGCTTATCCGGCCTTTTCCAAGGAACGGATCGTGGGGCATAGTGATATCGCGCCCGGCCGTAAAACCGATCCGGGTCCTGCTTTTGAGTGGATGCGGCTCAAATCTTTACTTGCTTAGCGGTGTTTCTCCCAAAGAATTTCTTTTGCTCCCGCTGTTCGGGTAAGTTCCCTGGCCATGACGAACAAAAGGTCTGAGAGGCGGTTAAGATATTTCAGGCTTTCCGCATTGACGGATTCCTCCTTGGCAAGGCTCACGAGTCGCCGCTCTGCCCGCCGGCAGGTCGTGCGAGCAAGGTGGCAAATACCCGCAGGAATGGTGCCTCCAGGCAAGATAAATTCCTTAAGCGGCGGTAATTCCTCATTTAGGTTGTCTAGCAGCCGCTCTAGAGCTTGAACCTGACTAGCTTGGATGATGAGAGTAGGAGGAATACTCAACTCCCCGCCCAAGTCAAAGAGCTCATGCTGGATAGGGGTTAAGCTCTGATGGAGAGAATGGGGTATGGAATGAGCAAGCAGCAAGCCGAGTAGGGCGTTTAGCTCATCAATGGTGCCAATAGCCTCGATGCGGGGATGGTCTTTAGGTACCCGCTGCTTGGGACCTAGGCCAGTAGTTCCCTGATCGCCCGTACGGGTATAGATCTTGGATAAACGGTATCCCATGATAGTGTATTAACCTGTTATACATTCATGGGTAAGTATAAACTAAGTGGAGAAAATCTATGGAGCAAGCAAAGGCCAAATTTACCATCGGCCAGATAGTGCGTCATAAATTATTTCATTATCGAGGAGTAGTGGTTGACGCCGATCCCAGCTTCCAAGGCAGTCCGGAATGGTATGAGCATATGGCTTGCTCCCAACCGCCAAAAGATCGGCCTTGGTACCATGTTTTGGTCAACGATGCGGATTATGAAACCTATGTGGCTGAGCGAAACCTTGATCTTGATGGTTCGGGGCAGCCTATTAATCATCCCGCGGTGGAGATGTTTTTCGATGAGCTGCATGAGGGAGTCTACCGCTGCCAGCGTCATATCAATTAAATTCCCCTTCTTTTGCTTTAGCCTCCTCCCAAAGTGTATCCATTTCCGCCAGGCTTGCCTCTGCTGGAGAAGAGGCACGCTTGGTGAGCATGTATTCGATATAGCGAAAGCGCCGTTCAAACTTATCGCTACAACTGTCCAGCGCTGCCTCCGGCATGATGCCGGTATGACGAGCCAAGTTGATGCAGGCAAATAATAAATCGCCAATTTCTTCTTGCAGCCTAGAGGAGTTTTCATTGCTGGTAAGCGCTGCCCGGACTTCTTGTAGTTCCTCTTCTATCTTCTCTAGGATGGGGGCAGCGCTTGCCCAATCAAAGCCCACCTGGGCGGCGCGTTTTTGTAGCTCCAGGGCGCGGGCTAAAGCGGGCAACTCCTGGGGGAGGCTAGCAAAAGTCTTTGCCTTCCCTCCGGTATGGGATTGGCGGCGTTGTTCCTCGGCCACAGACGTTTTCCCGTCTAGCGTTGTATCGGCTCCAGAGGGCTGTTTTCCAAAGCCATGAGGTGAGCGCTGAGTTGTGTTTTTGGCGGTGGTCATTGGTTTTTCCGAGTAAAACGGATAATCTGGCGGCGCTCTCGTTTAGAGGGACGGCCTTGGACGGCGGGCCCCTGGTATTCCCGTGCCTCTCTTAATTGCATGGCCAGGGTTTCCCGCTTTGTCTTGCTGGCATCGCTTTCCTGGTAAAGCAGGGAGGCTTCGGTTGCGGGGCGGCGCTGCCTGGACAGTTTATCAACGGTGATTTCATGTTCGAAGTGGCCGCGGCGAATGATTAAACTATCGCCCACGGCAACCCTTTGACTTGCTTTAACCCGGCGGCCATTAAGGTGAACCTTGCCGCCGTTGATTGCTTCCACCGCAAGGCTGCGGGTTTTGAAAAAGCGGGCGGCCCAGAGCCATTTATCGAGACGAATTTTTTCGGCTTCAGAGGTCATAATTGTCCATCGACTTGCTTTTGGGTTGCCGCCAGCATGGTATCGATTTGCGCCTCCGCCTGGCGCCAGTTTTCCTCCGGGCTGCTATTTTGAGGCCCCCGTTCTTCAGCAATATAATAAGCCGCTTCCGCGATCATCTTCCAGCGTTCTTCAGGGCTAACAGGACCTGGTCCAGGTTTCTCTAGGCTGGTTTTATCGGGATCGGCGGCGGCTTTTTGAGGCGCCTCCGGCGTGTTGGTCCCTCCCGTAGGCGCAGAAGATGGGTGTGTATCTGAAGCGGAGTTCTCTAAACCTATCTCTTCTACCTTAGCAAGAATCCGGTTTAGTTGCTTAGCAGCCGTTTTTGATAGTTTAGCGGCTACCGTTCCAATGATATCTTTAAATGTTTGACTCATAGCGATAATCCTTGTCGCCATTAGACGAAGTGAGTGGCTTATTGCTGGTTAAGAATGTAAAAACGGGGGAGCATCATAGTATTCACCCGCTAGCCAGGGCTATTTTTCCTGGAGTTTCTGTTTCTAAATATAGACTGAGAAATTCTGGAATTCTTTCCTCCAACCAATATTGGGGGCGCCATGGCCAGGGACCACCAATAAATCCCACATGTCCCCCTCCCGTGCTGAGTTCTAATTGGACGCTGGGGGAGAGATCCGAGGCCGAAGGAATAGCATCTTGGGGCAAAAAGGGGTCATCTATGCTGTGTAGAAGTAAAGTGGGAATTTGGATTTTGCGTAGAAAGGGTCGGCAACTGGAGCGCCGCCAATAGTCATCGGCATCAGCAAATCCATTGAGGGGAGCGGTCACTAAATCGTCAAATTCCTTAAATGTCCGGACTCCTTTTAGGGTTCTGAGATCGAAAGGGCAGTCTGGATGGTTAAGTTTATACCGCACGGAACGTTGCAGGGCCTTTACCAGGGACCACTGATAGGCTTGGGAGAGGCCCTGTTCTAACTGCCAGGCCGCCCGGGCCAGATCGAAGGGAACGGAAATCCCAACCGCGGCCCTGAGATTTGCCTGGGAGCCGGTTTCACCAAGCCATTTGAGCAGAATGTTGCCCCCCAGGGAATAACCAACCGCTGCTAAAGGGGTAGCGGGTTCCCGCTGGCGCAGGCTGGAGAGCAGTGTTTGAAAATCCCCCGTATCGCCGGAGTGATAGCTGCGGGTTAGCCGGTTGGGTTCGCCGCTACAACCGCGCAGGTGTAGCAGCACTCCGCGCCAGCCCCGCTGGGCAATAGCTTTGAGAATGCCAGAAGCGTAACGGGAGCGATAGGACCCTTCAAGACCATGAATAACGATGACGATAGGGCCTTTTTCCTTACCGCTCCAAGCGAGATCCACAAAATCCCCATCCGGCAGCTCTAACCGTTCCCACAAAATCTCTATCCGGGAGGGGGGGCGAAAGCGCGACCCCCATACCGTTTGAATATGGGGGCCAGGCAGCCACCAGGCGGGCTGAAAATCGCTAAGGACGATCATGGTCGCGCTATGCTTTGCCCTGAAGCTGGGCGAGAATCGCCTCGCTTTCCAGGGTCGAAGTATCCTGGGTAATTGTTTCACCCTGGGCGATAGTTCGAAGCAAGCGGCGCATGATTTTGCCGGAGCGGGTTTTCGGCAAGCCATCCACAAACCGGATCTCATCCGGTTTAGCAATAGGTCCAATCTGTTCGGCTACCCAGGCCCGCAACTCTTCAGCCAAGGGGGCGCCTCCGTCTCCATTTTTAGCGGGGCGGTCGCCTTTCAGAATGACATAAGCCAGGATAGATTCTCCTTTGATAGCGTCAGGGCGGCCCACCACGGCTGCTTCCGCCACCTTAGGATAAGCCACCAAGGCGGATTCGATTTCCATGGTTCCCAGGCGGTGCCCCGAGACGTTCAAGACATCATCCGCCCGGCCCATAATCCAGAAATAGCCATCTTCATCCCGGCGGGCGCTGTCACCGGCAACATAGTATTTGCCGTCGAATTTGCGCCAATAGGTTTCGTAGTAGCGTTGATCATCCCCCCAAATAGTGCGAAGCATGGCGGGCCAGGGCCGGGTAATGACCAGATACCCACCCCGATCAGCCGTGGTAATGGATTCTCCTTTCTCATCCACCACCGCGGCACTTATGCCCGGCAGAGGGAGCGTACAGGAGCCGGGTTTAGTGGGAATAGCGCCAGGAATCGGGGAGATCATGTGGACTCCCGTCTCTGTTTGCCACCATGTATCGACAATGGGGCAGCGCTCGTTGCCGATAATGCGGTAATACCACATCCAGGCTTCCGGATTGATGGGTTCCCCGACGGTGCCTAGCAGTCTTAGTTGGGATAAGTCATAGCTGGCGGGGAGATCATCTCCCCATTTCATTAAGGCGCGGATCGCCGTGGGGGCAGTGTAGAAAATAGTTACCTTATGATCTTGGCAGAGTTTCCAAAAGCGGCCAGGATCGGGAAAAGTGGGGACTCCTTCATACATGACCATGGTGGCGCCTACCGCAAGCGGCCCATAGGTCGTATAACTATGGCCCGTCACCCAACCCACATCGGCGGTGCACCAGAAGATATCTTCATCGCGAATATCAAAGACCCACTTCATGGTGGTAGCGGTGCCAAGTAAATAACCGGCACTGGCATGCTGGATGCCCTTGGGTTTACCCGTAGAGCCGGAAGTGTACAGCAGGAATAGGGGATGCTCGGCGTTTACCCATACTGGCTCACAATGGCTATCCGCCTTGGCCTCGATTTGATGCCACCATAGATCGCGCCCGCCGGTCATGGCGATTTCGTGGCCCGTGTGTTGTAGGACAATAACACGTTGAATACTTACGCAGCCTCCTTGCAAGGCGCGGTCAGCGGCGGCTTTGAGTTGGATGATGCGCCCGCCCCGGTAGCCGCCATCGGCGGTAATGAGCAGTTTTGCCTCGGCATCCTCGATGCGGCCTTTTAGGGATTCAGCGGAGAAGCCGCCAAATACCACTGAATGAATAGCGCCAATACGGGCGCAAGCCTGCATGGCAATGACCGCTTCGGGGACCATGGGCAGATAGATAACGACCCGGTCGCCTGGGACAATACCTTGTTCTTTAAGGACGTTAGCGAAGCGGCAAACCCGCTGGTGCAATTGGCGATAGGTTAGGGTTGTGACCTCCCCCCGTTCCCCCTCAAAAATGATGGCCGCCTTATCGGCCTTTCCTTTCAAATGCCGGTCTAAGCAATTGAAAGAGACATTTAGCTCACCCTCGGTAAACCACCGATAATAAGGGGGGTTAGTGTCGTCCAGGACCGTTTCAAAGGGTTTATGCCAAGTGAGTTCCGCCTTTGCCTGATCTGACCAAAAACCTTCGAAATTCTCGTCTGCGGCTTGGACCAAGGAATCGAAGGCGGCCCTATCGGGAATACGGGCTTTGGCGGAAAATTCAGCTGGAGGGGAAAAAAGGCGTTCTTCACATAAAGTGGACTCAATATTTTTGTCATTCATAATCTTTTCCTGGCGCGGTAACTTATTGATTTGTAGATATAAGGAGCACCTGTTAGTAAAATAGATTTTTTGCCAAAGCGCAAGGCGCTTGCCGTGCAGATTGTTTTGGAGCGGCTTTGATCTGACCTTAATCCCCCGGTACAGTAAAGTACCAGAGAATTATAGATGCAAACCTTGAACTTTAGAGGGAAATTCTTTGATCTTTCATTCTACCAAGGATGAGAAGCTCAGATGGGAGACCGCCCAACGCTTATTCAAGCGTGACTGTGCCAAATTTACGCCCCGGTGGGAGCAGGCGCTTAGGTACGGGCACACAAGAATGAGTTGGGGTAAGTTGGTAGATGGACTAGACGTACCGTGGGATTGCATTATTGAGGTGGTGGCTCGGGGGGGTTACCGCAATATAGAAGAGGGCGCACTATCATGATATTCGCCAGGTGCCGCGCTACTGTTACTTAGGTAGTATCGCTGGCAAGCTCCAGCTATTTGAAGGAGCCTTCCGGAGCGTTTTTGCGGAGGTGGATAATTCCACCCCAGGTTCTTAATGACATTTACGTTCCTTAGTACCACTCTATTATTGTAATAGGTATTGAAATTTTTCTAAAATCAGCCGCTTTCTCGCTTCAATAAAGTCTTCAAAACGATCCAATTCCCATAAAGTCTTATCCTTGGGAATGAGATGGAGGTCTAGATATTCATCGTCTTTATCTCTAAACCACTGCATTGGTAAAGCATCGCTTTTGCCTCCTGCACCATTTTCTTGGGTTCTCAATAACATACAGTTTGCAATTTGGTCACGGAAGCCTGTTTTATAGCGCAATATATTTCTCCGCCCCGTTTCAGGATTTTCGTCTTTCACTGTCTTCAGCAATGATTGTGGGAATATATGGTCCACTTGGGGTAAATTGTTTTCATATGCCGGTTGGTAGTTAAAATCCCGGTACCAGAGATTGAACAACAGGTGAATATCCTTTGAGCTGTAGCGAGTATTTAAAATAGTGTCACGAGTTACTTCAAGACTACGCCCATCTGCACGGATAACACCGAATAACTCTGTGACATCAAAATCAGAAATTTCATCGATACGCCTAGTACATTTATCAATCAGAGTATCCGGTCTCCCACCAAAGGAACCAGTGAGGAGAGTCTGTAGAATATAACTATCTAAGTTACTAATATTTCCCCATTTTCCAGGAAATTTAAACCTAAAATAAATAATAGGTATCAGACCTAGGTAAGAGGGTAAAGCTCGGTCTGTGCGAATAAAGGTTTTCCCTTGTAAAAAATCTTTTACATCGCTAATAGCGGCCGATATTTCATCCCAGCGTTCAATAATGGCCTCTCTTGTTCTACCATCGCGAAATTTTGCAATATCATAGCTAGCGCCTTTACCTAACAGGGTCAGGCAGGTTTTTAGGACAAAGTCACGGGTGAAGTGATAACCAGGCCGGTTTAATTCATCAAGCAATTCCTCCATACGTTCATCCGAATCTTCCCAACTGGAGGTTAGAAGAGAGAATAGTAGATCGGATTTACCTAGCTTGGTCCCACCAGAATTGGCGCGAATAAAGATCTCAACGATATCATTTTCCGTATAGGCATCTGGATTATCGACACTATCCAGCTCTTGATAGCTTAATGCCTCATGCTGTACAAACATCTGGATTGCCTTCCAGACATTCTCAGTAGTTCTGGCTATGTCATTATCACTTAATTCTCTATCTGCTTTTGCAATCACTTCATCAGCAAGTCTATTAGGCATGCCGTTATAGAAAACGATCTCCTTGAAACAAATCCAAGGAAATACGGCTTTGTAATTGCTAAGAAAGCGAAAACGATAACGAACATCTTCCGGTGCGGCCGATTCGCCACTTAAAATATCAAAGTAAAGTTCCTTCTTTTCATAACTACCTTTAAGCCCGATGAACAAGCTTTGCAAGCGTTGTTGCCCATCTAAAATAAGCATTTTGGCTTTAATTATTTTCAGGCACATAAAAATCGGTCAAACGTAAACCCTGCTTGTAGTTATCAACAAATTTGCGATGCCGAATCTCCGCCTTAGTACGCCACACTAATAAGGTGCTTATAGGATATTCCCGCATGATTGAATCAAATAACCTTTCGATTTGATCTTCTGACCAAACAAAGGGACGTTGAATGTTGGGTAGCCAATAACCACCGTCTTTCTCGTCATTATTCAAGTACGAGACCATCTTTCTGATCGATTCTTTCTGATTCTTCATTTTTTCTTATTTCCTTTATAGCCTAGCCATTGTGTGGTTATATTCATCTCCTAGGTGCTTCGATTAACAAAGTTTACTTTGGCCGCTCATTTTAGGTGGAGCTATCTTGCTAGAATTTGTTATTTAATCACCAAGATTATCGGCTAGCTTAGGGGGAGTCTTTAAAGGGTATCAGTGGCAAAAAGGATTAGATTAGGCAGCAATATCTTAATACAAGTAAGGCGGCCGCCGGTTGAGTCCTCCTTGTAGTCTTGGCGAAGCTGAAGTGAAGCTAGCGGGCGAAGGTGTTTCTGAACTGTAAGCTAATTATGGTCCTAGTTGCTGAGTGTATTTCGTACGATATGATAAACGATAACGGCATTATTGGCTGGTGGTGACAAGTGTATCCTAGGTACAAGTATCCAAACTACGTAAGATTTAGTACTTAAAACGGGATGCGCTTCGCATTCCCGCATTGCCTTACGGAGGCTAGTTCGGCTAGTTTTGAGCTTGGGAAGTAGAGTGATGGATTGGTTATAAAAATTTCGACACAGGCTCAGCGCTAGTAGGCTAGCTTAATCCAAGTCAAGGCTAGTCTTTTATCCTTGAAGGATTTATTAACTGGCTTATGTCCCTTTAACCTGATCTGTACCTGATAGGAGTTACCTCTCTTTCTAATTGTAGTCATAGTGTTTCTTACCTCTGTATTAGCAGCTAGCGAAGCTGTTTTTTTGTGACAGAGATAGATAACCATGCTAATTGTAGGGATATAAATATATAATGATTACTAATCAAATCATATATTTAAATGGCGCCCCGGATACGATTCGAACGTATGACCTTCCCCTTAGGAGGGGGATGCTCTATCCAGCTGAGCTACCGGGGCAGAGATAATATTGTTGAGAGCTAAGTAGGGTTTGTGGGCTCTGCCATTTTCATGGGTGAATGAAGCCCCAATTTAACATATTCCCGCTCTTTATCGTGGAAGGGCAAATTTGCCTATGCATCTGGCAAATAGTGGCGCACATTTTACCCTATGAGACTTGGGGAGTGAAGGGGGGGGTTAGATTTATATTTAGGCATGTCTACCCGGTTATCCATGCAGGAAGAGGGGCAAATTTTCGCAAAGCGGTGGATGTATCTAAGCTCCGGCGGATTACTCTAGTCACTATACGCCCTTTTTATACGCGCATTTGCTAAGAGTGGTTGAACTGCGTAATTATAGCTAAATCTATAATTACTGATACGCTGCAACGATATTCTCAAGGGTTTCATGTTCGTTGTATTCTCTGATTTTTTTGATATTTCCGAAGTCTTTTTCTATGGGGTTAAAGTCAGGGGAATAAGGGGGGAGGAATAAAATTCCCGCCCCTGTTTTTTTGATGATTTCACGTGAAGAAACGGCTTTGTGGAACGGAGCATTATCCATGATGACAATGTGGTTGCTGTTGAGCAAGGGGCAAAGCTCTTTTTCCAGCCATGCATTGAACACAGCCGTGTTACAGGTTCCCTCAAATAGAAACGGCGCTTCAAAGCCTTCATCCATACGGGCGGCCAATAAAGAGGTTCGCGGTCTGCGATGACCGGAGATCAGACCATAAACACGCCGCCCCTTTGGAGCGTAAGCGTAACGACGGGAAACCTCCGGCTCAAAACCGCTTTCATCAAGATAGACAAATCTTTTGCCGCGGCGGCGATAGCGTTCACGAAGGCGAAGAAAGCTCTTTCTTTTCATATTACAGCGCTGCGTGTACCCCGTCATTTTTTTTACGGGTTAACCCCATTTTGTGCATCGCATGCCAAATACAGTAATACGAAACGCCAAAATGCCGGGCGCGTTCTTTATAGGTGAGAGCAGCCTTGTCTTCCACATGGACCCGTAAAGCCTCCCAGTCCAGCTTGTGTGAACGGCGAGGGCCGGGACGCTCGTAACACAGCGCATCATCCTGCGACAACCAGCGATAAATGCTCGCGCGGCCTACCTGAAATCTCCGGGCCGCTTCCGCCTTGCTTCCACCGCCCCTTACAAAATCGATTACTCGTTTGCGCAAATCAATTGAACATCTCATCACAACAGTATGAATGAATATAACACAAATGTCTCAATATTTATAAATTTAGATATACAACTTTCTTCCCGGTAAAATCCTTATGGAGAGGCTTAGGAATATAATGGCAGGTATCGTGCTGAGATCAAAATTTATTCGGGGTGGTGGTAGATGTTTAAGGTTTTTAAATCCCTTGACATTTATAGGTATTTAGGTGCTTACTATAGGCCTGCGTAAACGGAGATGAAAAAAAACGGGAAGACCACATACACTGTTTCCTTGCTGATGTGGTTTCCCGCGTCTGCGATATAAAAATAAAAATAAGAGGCTTCGGTTGCCAGGGCTTTGGAAGCGCCTCGGGGCCGCCTTTCTGGCAAGCGAAAGCTTTTGCTAAACTAAATAGACCACGCTCTTAGAGCGTGGTTCCTTTTTTTATAACGAAAAATAAGCTTTTTATCAAAATATGCAATAAAAACGAGATATCGTGTGAAATTGTCTTGCCTCCTTGGCTAGGAGCGATGAAAACCCGCCCTTGTAGTCTATCATCAAAGAGAATAATTTAAGATTTTGTACCGAAAGGCAGCTGGCCTGCATTTTTTAGTGGGAGGCAGGAACTCCTAGCTACGAGCATTAGGTAGGTGAAGGGTACGTCTGAGTCGTTAAACTCTTTGCAGGGAACTTAGCCGAATTTATGCTTATTATCTCTTGATTTTAAGATAAAAATTGCTAAAAATTCCTTAATCTTCCTCCCCGGTAAATTCATGTTGATAACCTATCGAAAGGAGAATATGCTGTGAGCGTACTAGTTACACAAGTTGCCCCTGATTTTTCTGCTCCTGCCGTGATGGCTGATGGTACCATTAAAGAAAATTTCCGTCTTTCTGATGCGCGCGGTCAATATGTCGTCCTCTTCTTCTATCCTCTGGATTTTACTTTTGTTTGCCCTTCGGAAATCCTGGCCCATAACAACCGTTTGGAAGACTTTAAAGAGCGCGGTGTAGAGGTCATTGGTGTTTCTGTCGACTCCCAGTATAGCCATTATGCCTGGCGTAATACGCCGGTAGTAGATGGTGGGATTGGCGCCATTGGATTCCCGCTGGTAGCCGATTTAAGCCACGATATTACCCGCGCTTATGGGGTTGAGCACCCTGATGGCGTAGCCCTGCGCGCTTCCTTTCTAATTGATAAAAATGGCGTGGTCCAGCATCAGGTTGTCAATAACCTTCCCCTTGGCCGTGACGTAGAAGAAATGCTGCGCGTGGTAGATGCTTTACAATTTACGGAAGAGCATGGCGAGGTATGCCCAGCAGGGTGGCGCAAGGGAGAAGAAGCTATCCGTCCTGATGCCGAGGGGGTGGCCGAATATTTGAGCAAACACGCAAGCGCCCTATAGTGTTGCTATAGGGATAGAGAAGTTTATATTTTATTTTGATTGCTGGGAGGAACTCTACGAATTTGCTTAGGCAGGTTTTGGGCGTTTTGGGGTGCCCCGTCTTTTTGGACGGGGCACAGATTTCTAATCAGGCCCGTTGTTTCTCCTTGATTTCGTCTAGTGTTTTGCAATCAATACAGAGGGTAGCTGTGGGACGGGCCTCAAGGCGCCGAATGCCAATTTCGGCCCCACAGCCATCGCAGTATCCGTAATCGCCCTTATCAAGGCTCCGTAGGCGTTCATTAATCTTTCCGATAAGCTTACGTTCCCGATCCCTAGCGCGTAGCGCTAACGTAAATTCTTCTTCCTGCGAGGCACGATCGCTGGGATCGGGGAAATTTGCAGCCTCATCCTGCATCTGGTGAACAGTCCGATCAACCTCTTCCATAAGCCGCTGCCTCCAGTTCAGCAAGAGTTCTTGAAAATGCTCAATCTGCGCTTCGCTCATGTATTCTTCCCCCTTTTTTTGTTGATAGGGGGTAAATTCTTGGAGAGATTGCACCAGATTCCTGTCATTAATGGCCATATTTTGGCTCCTTAAGTACGACAAAAAATAGTCGCGGATATATACCAGAACCTTTTTGAAAGCACAATAAACGCTTGTCCCTATTGACAACTACTTGGTTTTTCGGATTGAAAATCCGTCTGATTTTATCATAATAAAAAAGTATATGTTCACGCTTTTTAATGAGCTTGCTCCATCCTTAAGGGAAACGAGTTAATATTATTTGTTTGGAATGAGGAATGAAACTTAAAGCATTAATTTTTGATCTCGACGGAACCTTTGCCGAAACGGAACGAGATGGGCATCGGGTGGCGTTTAACCGGGCCTTTGGCGAAGCGAGGGTAGGATGGCATTGGGATGTCGCTCTTTATGGCCAATTGCTAGCGGTTACTGGTGGTAAGGAGCGCATTCGTTATTACTTAGAGCATTATCAGCAGGATTTCTGCCCTCCAGTGGCATTAGATGAATTTATTGCTAAGCTGCATCAGGCTAAGACCCGGTATTATATAGAATTGTTGAAAGAGCAGGGAATTCCCCTCCGCCCGGGGGTGTTGCGGCTTCTTCATGCTGCCCGTGAGCAGGGTTTGCGGCTGGCTATTGCGACCACGACTACGCCAGAAAACGTAACCGCTTTAGTCAGTACCGGTATCGGCCGCCATGCGCTTGATTGGTTCGACTGTATTGCCGCTGGGGATATAGTAAAGGCCAAGAAACCGGCGCCGGATATTTATGATTATTGTTTGGAACAGCTACAATTAGAAGCTGGTCAATGCCTTGCTTTCGAGGATTCTGCCAATGGTGTCCGTGCGGCGGTAGACGCAGGGATTAGAGTTGTAGTTACCGTTAATGACTATACTCGCGATGAGGATTTTGCGGGGGCGGATCTGGTATTGAATCATCTGGGAGAGCCAGGCCAACCCTGCCAAGTATTGAGTGGAAAATTGGATGGTTTTGAATACGTGAAGGTGGATCTTTTGCGGCGCTTATCCGGAGAGGATGAAGAGTGAATGATCGAATAGCGCGGCGGATGGAAGACATTAAACCATTCCAGGTAATGGCGTTATTAGCGCGGGCGAGGGAGCTAGAGGCTCAGGGGCGTAGTATTGTCCATATGGAAATCGGTGAACCCGATTTCATTACGCCCCAGCCTATCGTGGAGGCCGGAATTGCTGCCTTGCGCGCAGGACGGATTCACTATACTCCGGCGGTTGGATTACCCGCCTTGCGAGAAGCTATTGCAAATTGGTATAGCAAGGATGCGGGAATTACGGTACCGCCGGAACGCATTATTGTAACGCCAGGTGCTTCCGGAGCTTTATTGCTGGCTATGGCTGCCTTACTCAATCCGGGAGAGGCAGTGCTTATGGCCGATCCAGGTTATCCGTGCAATCGCTACTTTGCTCGGCTTTTAGAAGGGAAAATCATAGGTATTCCAGTAACCGAAGCAAGCGCCTATCAGCTTAGTTCGAGCCATATCGATTCCTACTGGACTCCGGAAACCCGGGCTGCGTTGGTTGCCTCACCGGCTAACCCGACGGGGACCCTCCTTTCCCAAACGTCACTGGCAGCTTTAATCGAGAGCGTTGAGTCCCGGATGGGGACTCTTATCGTTGATGAAATTTATCATGGCTTGGTTTATGAAGGCAGAGCAGCTACTGCCCTCGGACTTTCGGAACATGCATTGGTAATCAACAGTTTCTCAAAGTACTTCGGGATGACAGGATGGCGATTAGGATGGTTAGTCGTGCCCAAAAACTTTATTGGGGCCGCTGAGAAATTAGCCCAGAACCTCTTTCTTGCTGCTTCTACACCAGCTCAATATGCTGCCCTTGCCGCTTTTAAGCTTGAAACGCTGAAGGTTTTGGAGACGCGCCGGGTGGAATTCCAGCGACGACGAGATTTCCTTTTGCCTGGATTGAGGAGCCTTGGTTTCCATGTTCCAGTAACTCCGCAAGGGGCATTTTATATTTATGCGGATTGCTCTCAGTTTTCGGCGGACAGTTTCGCTTTTGCCCGGGAACTGCTGGAGGAAATCGGAGTTGCCGTAACTCCAGGTGTAGATTTTGGTTGCAATGCCTCGCGGCAGCACTTGCGTTTTGCTTATACCACCTCAATGGAGCAGTTGCAGGAAGGGCTCAAACGCCTCCAAGCTTATTTATAAGCTCTTGGAGTTTCGCCATGTATTGTGCCTACCTAAACTTCATCCGCCTGGAGAATTCGCGATTCTCAGCGGTCTTCAACGAAGGAATCACCTTGGTCTCAGCCTTTTGACCGCTCCTAGCGCCTCCACTTTGGGTGCTCCTCACCTAGGCTCTGAGAGTGGGACAGTAATAGTGCGAATTCATGGCTAAAGCAAGTAACTTGGCCCCCAGGCGCTTGGTGTGCCTCCTTATTTTGCACTCTCGCTAGGGGGCATCGTACATCCCTGTACTCCTTCAATGAAGGCGAGTTAGCTCTTTAAGTGCCTTATTTAAATTTAGTGTGCGTGTTCTTGCATATTTCCATGCTCTTCCTGGCCCTCATGCCCGTGTTTGGAAGAGGCATGAGGGTCGGCGGACTCAGCGTGCCCATGTTCGTGGTGGTGATGTTCCCCTGCCTCCATCCCTCTTTCCGCAGCAGGTGTTAAGGTGGGAAGAAACCGTAATAAGGCCCAAATTTCTTTATCGGTCAAGATTCCATCGAAGCTAGGCATCGTTGAGTTTGGAATACCATGCTTAATGACCCAGAAAATTTCTCCTTGGCTATGGTGCAGCCAGGTGGGGTGTTCCTGAAAATTGCGAGGGGGGGGATTCAAACCTGCGGCCATGGGCCCATCGCCACCGCCGGTCGGACCGTGGCAGCTGGCGCATCCACCTTTTCCTGCATAAATTTCTGCGCCCTTTGCTACGGTGTCAGGCGAGTCCGGTAAGGGATTTTCTAAAGCGCGGATTTCTTCAAGTTTATTGGCGGGAAGGTCTCCAAGAAGGCTTCGGTGAGCATTTTGATGGTGTTGATGTTGATGTTGTTCCGCGAATAAAAGGGGAGCGGTAGAGGATGCAATTACTACCGCTGAGATTATTAAAAAACGTTTTGATTTCAGCACTATGGAGAATCTCCTCATCGCAAGGCTAGTTAAGCATGTATAGTATAGCCGGATAGTATGCTTGATAATTATAGCTTGCAGATGTTAAGGCAGTAAGGCCGCAACGGTCAATTCTGGAGTAGAACACGAGGAGACATCAGGATTTTGCTAACAACAAACTAATGGAACTTTGCTTCCACTCTACGGAGCCCGTTTATAGTTAAGCAGCCGTGGTAAATGGCGCTCCCAAGGGGAATCGAACCCCTGTTACCGCCTTGAGAGGGCGGTGTCCTGACCGCTAGACGATGGGAGCTAGTGACGATAAATACTCAAGGATAACGACCTGATATTATACACATTCTCACTGCTTGCTCAAGCAGAGGCTGTTCTCAGGGTGAGGCGGCGTTACTCCGCTTAAAATACCCGAGCGTATTCAGAATATAATGATAGTATAAGGGGAAGCGAAGAGATGTTCAGGAGTCTATTAGAATAAGGGGGTAAGAGCATTATGCAGACTCTAAAGAGTTTAATTTATTTTTAACTGAGGTTATACGAGTTATAGCTATCGATCCTCCTACAATTATTCCTCGTTCCGAGCATGTAATTTCACGTGCCAATATCAGTGAGCCGGCTCTTAATGTGCTATATCGCCTAAAGAAAGCAGGCTTTAGCGCCTATTTGGTAGGAGGCTGTGTGCGCGATTTGTTATTGGGCCGTGAGCCCAAGGATTTTGACGTAACGACGGATGCCAGGCCAGAGCAAATTCGAGATTTATTTCGTAGTTGCCGATTAGTGGGGCGCCGGTTTCGTTTGGCTCATCTGCGTTTTGGGCGGGAGATCATTGAAACAGCAACTTTTCGCGGTCCTCCAGAAGAAGGATTGAGCGAGAATGGGCGTATTGTGAGTGATAATGTGTATGGAACTCTGGAACAGGACGCCTGGCGGCGGGATTTCTCGGTTAATGCTTTATATTACAACATTCGAGATTTCTCCGTCGTGGATTATACCAGGGGCATGGAAGACCTTGAGGCTGGCCGACTTCGCTTGATTGGTGATCCGGTAACCCGCTATCGGGAAGATCCGGTGCGGATGTTGCGGGCGGTTCGATTTGCCGCAAAGCTAGGGTTTACCCTCCATCCTGATAGTGAAACGCCGATTTGGGAACTTGCCCCTTCTTTGCAAGAGATACCTTCGGCAAGACTATTTGAAGAAATATTAAAGCTATTCCTTGGCGGTTGTGCCGTGCAGACCTTCGAGCTACTTCGCCGTTTTAATCTATTCCGATGGCTATTTCCACAAACCGAGGCTTGTTTAGGAGAGGAAGAACAGGGTTTTCCTCGAATCTTTTTAGCTCAGGCGCTCAATAATACGGATGCCCGGATTGCAGCAGGTAAGCCAGTAACCCCAGCGTTTCTCTTTGCCGCCTTGCTATGGGAACCCGTCCGAAAGCTTACTGAACGCTATCAGCAAGAAGGGGTGCCGGAATTCCAGGCAATGCGAGAGGCGGCAGAAGCCGTACTAGCCAATCAGACCAACCATGTGGCCTTACCTCGGCGGTTCTCGTTGCCTATGCGTGAGATTTGGTATTTACAGCCACGTTTTGCTTATCGCCGGGGTAAGCGGCCTCTGCGCTTACTCCAGCATCCTCGCTTTCGGGCTGCCTATGATTTTCTGTTGCTACGGGCACAATCTGGCGAAGATCAGGAGGAGCTTTGCCAATGGTGGACTGAATTTCAGGAAATGGGAGAAAAAGAACGTTTACGCCTTGTCAGAGTTTCGACCAAATCCCGTCGCCGAAAGCCTAGGAAGCGGGTGGATAAGCCGGTGGCGTCAACGGAGGTTTAGGAGCATGATCCGGGCTTATATTGGGCTAGGAAGCAACCTTAATCAGCCCCGTTGGCAAGTTGCTCAAGCCCTATCTGAACTTGCCGCCTTGCCCCAAACTAGGCGTGTGGCGCATTCTAAATTTTACCAGAGTGTTCCCCAAGGTCCCCAGGATCAACCCGATTATATTAATGCCGTTGCAGCCTTAGATACGGTACTGGAGCCCTATGATTTGCTTGCCAAGCTGCAAGCTATAGAGGAAGGCCATCATCGTGTTCGGAAGCGCTATTGGGGAGAGCGCACTTTAGATCTTGATCTGCTTTTGTATGGCGATTTAGAAATTACTACGGAGAGACTAACGATACCCCATTCTAGATTGCATGAGCGAGCATTTGTACTTTATCCTCTAGCGGAAATAGCCCCCCATGCGATAATACCGGGAAGAGGAAGAGCTGCCGCTCTCGCCTATGGCTGTTCACCCTGGGGTTTACAATGCTTGGAGAACGATGGCATTTAGTTTTTGTGACTGCAAAGGGCCAGCTTAATGGGGCGTTTGACTCTTACTAAATTACAGAAAATGAAGCGGCAGGGCGAGAAAATTACTATGCTGACAGCTTATGATGCCAGCTTTGCTGCCCTGTTGGAAGCTGCCGGAGTGGAAGTATTGTTGGTGGGCGATTCCTTGGGCATGGTGATCCAAGGGCAAGAGAGCACCTTATCGGTAACCATGGACGATATGGTCTACCATTGCCGGAATGTGTCACGGGGAAGTCAGTGTACTTTTATCCTGTCGGATATGCCATTTATGAGCTACGCCACCCCCAATCAGGCAATGGATAATGCTGCCCGGCTCATGCGCGAGGGGGGAGCGCAAATGGTAAAGCTTGAAGGAGGGCGTTTATTGGGTGAGATCGTGGAACATCTGACAGCGCGCGGTATTCCTGTATGCGCCCATTTAGGATTACTGCCCCAGTCGGTACATCGGATAGGTGGTTATCGAGTACAAGGCAGGGAAGAAATCTCAGCGCGGCGGATTCAGGAAGATGCTATGATTTTGCAGGAAGCAGGAGCAGATATGCTGATTTTAGAGTGTGTGCCCGCCCGCCTTGGTAGCAAGATCACGGATGCATTAAAGATTCCTGTGATTAGCTGTGGTGCCGGCCCTTATTGTGATGGTCAGGTGCTAGTGCTTTACGATATGTTAGGTATTAGTCCCGGGAAATCGCCAAGCTTTAGCCGCAATTTTCTCGAGGGAACAAGCAATATTCCGAATGCGATCCAAGCTTATGTCAGCGCTGTAAAAAAAAATGAATTTCCTCTTCTTGAATTAAGCTACTAATGCGGGTCTTGCGGACCGTTGCCGCAGTGCGTAGCGCTGTGGAAGGCTGGCGAGCCTCCCACGAGAGAGTTGCGTTAGTGCCAACCATGGGTAACCTTCATAGAGGTCATTTAGCTCTGGTTGAACGGGCCGCCCAATTAGCGGATCGGGTGATCGTCAGTATCTTTGTCAACCCGCTCCAGTTTAATGACCGGGATGATTATTCGCGCTATCCCCGGACCTTTGAGAAAGATCAGCAGTACTTAGACGAATATGGGGTAGCGGTAGTTTTTGCTCCATCGCTGGAAGATATATACCCACAGCGGTTGGAAAACGTAACCCACGTTGAGGTACCTGGCCTTTCGGATATTCTGGAAGGAGCTTCTCGGTTAGGGCATTTTAGAGGGGTAACTACGGTTGTAGCGGTATTATTTAATATTATACAGCCCCAGGTTGCGGTATTTGGCGAAAAAGATTATCAGCAGCTACTTATTATTCGGCGCATGGTCGCAGATCTCCTCATGCCTGTAGAGGTTGAGAGCATAGCTACGGTGCGAGATAAGGATGGTTTGGCATTGAGCTCACGTAATAGTTACCTTACTAAAGAAGAGCGGGCGAGAGCTCCAATATTATTTGGCGCTCTTAGCCATGCTGCGGAAACTATTAAAGAGGGCTGGCGTAATTTCTCGATTTTAGAAGAAGAAGGCCGGCAAAGGTTGGTGACGGCTGGTTTTTGTCCTGATTATTTTCATATTCGAAGGGCTGAGGATCTAGCTGAGCCAGGGGGGCGTGAGAATAATTTAGTGGTTTTGGCGGCTGCTTATTTAGGAAAAGCCCGCCTTATCGATAATATGCAGGTTCAGTTGAAGTCAGTTGATTAAAGCGTAATAATTAATACAAATATTATTGAGTATCTAATTGTTGGAATTACATATAGATGTCTAATGATCCGCTGCCTGTGTCGTGGATGCTATAGTAGGCAGGCGGAGCAGTGAGACTTCCGATGCTCGGGAAGATTACCCTGGGGCTATGAGTTAGAAAATGCCAGCTTTTGTTGGGCCGATGAGGTTTTGAATGGACAGAATTGAGATCGGTCACGATAAAATGCCAAAGGGAGATTGTTAATTCTATGTATTTGACTCTACTCAAGTCGAAGCTACATCGCGCCTGTGTGACTCATATCGAATTAGAGTATGAGGGCTCTTGCGCTATTGATAGCGTTTTGCTGAGCACAGCCGGGATTCAGGAATATGAGCAGATTCATATATACAATCTGACTAATGGCGAGCGTTTTGTCACCTATGCAATACGGGCTGAAGATAACTCCGGTATAATCTCTGTAAATGGTGCCGCGGCTCATAAAGCTTGCCCTGGTGATCGGCTCATTATTTGTACCTATGCGGTGTTTGAACGTAGTGAGATGGATTCATTTAAGCCACTTTTAATTTATCTGGATGATCGAAATTTTATCACCCATACGGGGAATGCCATTCCAGTCCAAGTTGCTTGAGAAGCTATGTCACCTCCTTAATATTCTTGTTTGAAAATCTTGTTCTAGATTTCTGCTAGTAGAAAGATATAAGAGTAGGGGGCAAAGGTGGTTACTTGTGTACGATGCCTCATTGCTGGTCGGGTTCAAGGAGTATGGTTTCGTGCTTCTACCAAGGAAAAAGCCATGGAGTTGGGCGTCCGTGGGTGGGTGCGTAATTTACCTGATGGTAGGGTAGAGGCTTTGTTGCAAGGGGAAGCTGAGGCGGTTGAAGCGCTTAAGAAATGGTTATGGCGGGGGCCAACTTTAGCACAGGTGGTTGATGTGCAATCTGAAATGGTAGAAATTCCAGAAATTCAGATGTTTGAAGTGCGTTAGACTGCTACTATTATGCGGCAAAGGGCTTGAAGCCTTCTGTGTTTTTGAAAAAAGAACATAGCAAGCAGAAAATTTATTTCCTTACTTGACATCTTTTTTATTTGGGTATATAAATAACCTATAAGATGTATTTTATATGCTTCTTCTTTCCATAGGAAATGCATATTGAATATGTCTTTCTTTTTACGCTGAAAGACGTAAATAAAATACATTTTCTGGTAGCTTGGTTTTCTAATGAAAGTATCTGTAATGCAAACATAATGGAGATAATCAAATGAAATTTCTCAATACAGTGTGGAATAATGTTCAACAATCTGGAGGCCAATTTTTGAGTGGGTTTGTTTTGATTTTGTTGGGGATGCTTTTATCCTCTCAGCAAACTTGGGCAAAAGAGTGGGTGTTTACCGTTCCCATTGGTGAAATAAGCGTGCTTTCTTCCGATGGGCAGAATGAGAGCCCTGTTGTCCATGTTAAGGAAGGTGATGATGTTGTTATTCATGTAAAAAACAATACCCCTGTTGATCACACCGTTCGTTGGCATGGTGTCCATGAGATGGATAACCAACACAATGATGGGCCATCGGAAAAGACGAAAAGGTTTTTATCTATACAAGAAGCTATTGAAGCTGGCGGGGATTTCACTTACCGTTGGAAAGCAGAGAAAACAGGAGCCTTCTGGTACCACTGCCATATTAATGCCAATAAGCAGGTGGCGGGGATAGATATGTAGTGGAAGAAACATTTTTATAATATTATTTATGATACAAAAAAAGAGGGGGGTTTAAATACCCCCTCTTTTTTTGTTGACTTCTTACTTTTGCCTGCTACTTATTGGGCTTTGCGGCTTGAAGAACCGGATAATATTGAGTAAAAACCCAATCGTCTTTGGCGTTGGCCTGGTGACATGCATTGCATTCAGCAGTAGGTTTAGCCGTAGCTTTACGTGGTAAAGGGTATTTCATTCCATACATAAAATAGGCCCAGTTGCCTGGTTCGTCGGGAAATCGTTTGGAGTCCTTCACGGCTGCCTCTAAACCGGTAAACTCCCCCATAAAGTAACCATTACCCGTCAATGCCTTTTTAGCGCCTACGCTGAGAAGTTCTTTCACTACCATGGCTCCGTCTCGAAATTGGCCAGTTTTTTTCCAGTGGGTAAAACTTTTCGGATCGATATAGACATTATGAAATTCGGGCACTTCGGCTTTACCGTTGTTCATATCATGGGGTGTTACCGTGGTGCCAACATAAACCCACTCTCTATAACCTTCCGGCTGGAGAAGCTCGTTATTGATGTTAAAAAGCGCTGGAGATGAATCCGCTGCGTATGTCATTGGGCTGAAGGCTGTATAACCAACCAAGGCGAAGCCGGCGATTTTCCATAAGCAGTGGATTTTGTGGCGGATAGAATTAGATTGGTTCATAAGGTACCTCGTTATGATAAAGAAATCGATCTATAGATTTTATAGGAGTAACTTCAATTAGCTAGAAGCCAGTTTGGATTTTACTGGGGGGTTGCCTAGCACCTTTAAAAACGCCGCTGCTACTTTGGCAATTCCTGCACGAATTTGGGTTTCGGGAAGAGAGGAATAACCAAGGAGGAGGGTGCGTTCACTGTATTCCTTATAACCGTAATCATAGGCGCCTCCGCTCTCTAAGGCATACATCCCAACTCCTGTTTCCCGAGCAATTGCTTGCATTTCGATGGCTGTAGGGAAATCGGGGGGCAGATGCCAAACAATATGCATTCCTCCCTCTAATCCCGATAGTTTAACCTCTCCAAAATGGTATTTTAAGGCGGCTATTAGGCAGTCACGGCGACGGAGATACATTCGCCGTATTTGCCGCAGGTGCTTGGCGTAGCCACCGCCAGAGATGAAATCGGCTAGAATTGCTTGATCAAGCCAAGGATTACCGTTGTCTAGTAAGGCCTTGACTGTCTTTGCAGGTTCCATTAACTCCTCTGGAACTAAGACATAGCCAAGACGAAGTCCGGCACCAATCGATTTTGATACCGTTCCCATATAAATCACACAGTCATAGGGATCCAATCCTGCTAAAGCTGTCAATGGGGAGCCATTATGCCGGAAGTCGCTATCGTAATCATCCTCAATCAAGTACGCACCGACTTGTCCAGCCCAGTCTAATAATTGAACGCGGCGTTTTAGGGAAAGGGTTGACCCCATAGGATATTGGTGGGAGGGGGTAACATAAGCCAAACTCACGGGCGCAAGAGGAAGTTTTGAGACCTGTAGTCCATATTGATCCACTGGCACAGGATGGAGTTGGGCGCCATAGCTTTCAAATACATAAGCAGCTCCCTGGTAGCAGGGGCATTCTGTGACCACCCGGGTTCCTTGAGCTATCAATAAACGGGCGACGATGTTTAGGGCTTGTTGGCTGCCGCTGACCACAATAATTTGTTCTGGAGTAACAGCAATACCTCTAGCAGGTCCTAGGTGGTTGGCTATTGCTTCTCGTAGGGCTAGAATCCCAATGGGATTGCGATATTCTGTTAGATTAGCTCCGCCTGCGCCCAGATGGCGTAAAATTAGCCGACGCCAGATTTTAATAGGGAAAGAGTGAGGATCCAAACGCCCCACTCGAAAATCTACTGCGAGGCGGCTTCGCTGGGAATTAGCTACCTTTTGAGCCCGGCCTCGAAATAATATGGGATGCCGCCTTGATTGAGGCTTTTCAGGTAGTACAAGTGGTTGTGTGGGAGCTTTGAGGACAAGAGAGTCTGGTGGTAAGTAGGAGTTGACATAGGTGCCTACTGCTTCTTGAGTTTGAAGATAATCCTCGGCGATGAGGCGATCATATGCCAAGAGTACCGTATTACGGGAAACTCCCAGCTGCTCGCTTAAAGAGCGGGTGGCAGGCATGGGTGTACCAGGCTTCAGTTTACCGCTCAAAATCAAGCTGCGAATTTGTTCGAAAAGCTGGTTTTGTAAGGTTTGTTTGCTCTGGCGTTCTAGCTTTAGCGGTAATTGCATAAGCTTTAATTTAGCACTTGGTTTTTCATCGTGTTTGAAATTTTATAGAATATATTTGGATCTATTCTAAATCGATTTCTTGCGATCATAAATAGGGCCAATTTTAAAAGTTTTTTTGGTGCCGTTTAAAATATATACTCTTGTATTCATGGCTACGGCATTTAGATGGTTAATCGCAAAACCTCTCTACCATGGCTTTGTTGCAATGAACTATTTTGTTGTTATACTCAACGCTAGTTGCAGCGTGTGGTAGCGGAGCTTTACTGATCTAGGCTATATTTCTAAGCCTAAGCCGTTATGGTTATTTAGTTAGAAAGATTGTAATTCTACTATATTATCAATCGCTTAGTCGCTTTGCTCGCAGCTATATCCAGTATTTTAGAAACAATAATTGGTACCATGCTGTAATATTAAACTGGCTCTATTGGTCTCCTTGTTTTGCATATAAGTGGTACT
The DNA here is from genome assembly GCF_000012805.1 of Nitrosococcus oceani ATCC 19707. Classification (GTDB taxonomy): domain Bacteria; phylum Pseudomonadota; class Gammaproteobacteria; order Nitrosococcales; family Nitrosococcaceae; genus Nitrosococcus; species Nitrosococcus oceani. Next base: position 973,177 of record NC_007484.1, read on the forward strand.
TTTCATTGAGGCCAGTAAACCATATAACCACAAAAAACATAGCATTTATGCTTTAGGACTCCGGGTGCGAAGGAGGTCAATATGAGTGACAGTGCAATTAGAGGTCAATTATGAGTGACAGTATAATTAAAAGGCTCTTGCGAGCCATTGCTACGGTTTTTAGCGTAAGCTTGTTATTCGTGGGCAATGCAAGTGCTGATATCCCGGATGAGCTTTATGAGGCTCTCGGGGTGGATAAATATAAAGCTTCGCCCAAAGAGTTATATGAGGCAATAACCGAGCGTTATTACGATCCAGCCCAAGGGCATGGGGAGGGTAAGTATGCCGAATATTGGGAACCTCTTCCCTTTAGCCAATATTTGGACCCTTATACTTATTATTCGCCGCCCGCTCAACCAGCTAAGGTGGCTACCCGCGAGGAGTGTATAGAATGCCACGAAGATGAAACCCGGGGTTGGGTTCACGCCTGGAGAAAGAGTGTCCATGCGAATTTAGACGAAATCCGTGATTTACCCAAGGACGATTCCCGCTATTATAAGAAAAAACTTATAAAGGAGGTGGAAAAAAACCTTCGCTCAATGGGTAAGCTGGAAAAGAATGAGAATCTGAAAGAAGTTAGCTGTATCGATTGTCATGTTGGTGTTGGCGCTGAAAAAGGCCACCATAATCAGGATCTTCGCCTTCCCGATGCTGCCGTTTGCGGAATCTGCCACCTACAACAGTTTGCCGAACGGGAATCGGAACGCGATACTCTTACTTGGCCAGATACGGATGTAAAAGGTAACAAAATCGATCCAGTTTGGCCTCCAGGACGCCCCTCCCACGCCCTTGATTATCAAGCTAATGTAGATCTTGCCACATGGGCGGCAATGGAAGACCGGGAAGTTGCGGATGGTTGCACCATGTGCCATATCAATCAAAACCGCTGCGACACTTGTCATACTCGCCATCAGTTCTCAGCAGTAGAAGCCCGTAAGCCGGATGCCTGTGGTAATTGCCATAATGGGGCGGATCACAACGAGTATGAAAACTACTTGATGTCTAAGCACGGTACCACCTACCTGATGCTAGGGGATACCTGGGATTGGGAAGTGCCGCTTAAGGATGCTATTGCGGAAAATGGGCAAACTGCGCCGACCTGTGCTTTCTGCCATATGGAGTACAAAGGCAGATTTGGCCACAACGTGGTGCGTAAGGTACGGTGGGCCTTTAATCCCCAAGAGAAAATCGCCAATAACCTTGAGCATGAATGGTATGAGTACCGCAACGAGGCGTGGATAGAAACTTGTACTAATTGCCATTCCGCCACCTTTGCCGAATCTTACCTTGAGTTTGTAGACAATGGCATTATCTCGGGCCTTAAAAAGCAGTTAGAGGCGAAACAAATTGTTGAGGCCCTATATGAGGATGGTTTGCTGCCCGGCCAGAAAACCAACCGTCCCGCGCCACCCAAGCCAGAGCACGATGCTCCAGGGGAGTTCTTCCAGCTGTTTATTGCGAAGGGCAACAACCCCACTGCAGTGGAGTTGCAATATGCAAAAATGTGGGAGCAGGATCTGCTCAAGCATTATAAGGCGCTGGCCCACGTAAACCCAGGTTTTTGGACTTACACAGAAGGCTGGGGGCCATTGCTGGAACGCTATACCAATATCCAGGATGCGAATACCCAGCTTAGAGCGTTTGCCAAATTGAAAGCCCAAGTTGCTACGCTAGAAGGAGATGTAAAGGCTGCGAAGCTATTAGATCTGGATAGCCAGGTAGAGCGAGCTGTTGTGGGCGGTCTAGGCGGCGGTATGGTGCTTGCCGGTGTGGGTTTAGTAGCCTGGCGGCGCAAGCAAAAAACGGAAGGTTAAGCGCCTGTGTCTGTGGCTGAAAATACTATGCCACCTTCCTCAAAAGAGGGAACGAGTAAAGCTCTCCCGCTTATTGGCATAATGCTGATAGCGGGGGGGCTTCTCCTCTTGGGCTGGCTTGGCTGGGCATTACTGAGCCCGGCTGGCGGTAAGGAAGCGCCATACCAATATAAGAAGGTGGCAGAAGGTGGAGTGGAAGAATTTCCCGAGTTAGGGCTTGATGCCTACGGGGGAATAACTGTCCGTAAATATAAATTACTTGCTGAGGAAATACAAAAGGAACCTTTAGTAGAGCTATATACAGGTTCTAAGGACAATCAAGCTCCCGTGTTACTGGAGTGGAAAAACAACCTTATTGAACCGCTGCTAGCGATTAGTAGTAGCATCGAAGATTTGACTAAATTAGCTCGAGGAATCACTGAGCATGTACCGTCTGAAGCTATGGTGCTGAGCTGGTGGGATACTTCCCGTCGGCTTGAATTGCTTACTGGGGTAAACACTCTATTCAATGGAAATCTAGCGGAACCGCTATTAATCCCGACTCCTTGGGTTGATCAGCGAAAGGCGATTGAAAACTTAGAGCGTGATTTTTGGCAAGTAACCAACTCAGGTGAGGCGGAGACTCGCCAAAAGCGTGTTGCAGAAGCCTTATTAGCCGATGAAGCTAAGGGTGTATCGATACTAAGGGAATTATCGGATGGCCGAGAAGCATATGTTGTTGTGCACTGGTCGGATGCCTATAAATTAGGCGCGATGGAGCCCAAGCGTTTCGGCCTTGGTTATAAGGATTTTCCCGGCGGCAGACGAGTTCATGCTTTAATTCCCCATGTTAAGGACTGGATAGCGGAAAATGGCTATGAGTCATATTTAGTGCATCGTTCAGATGAGGACACGATCCGCACCTATTTTTTGACTGGCGACACTGATAAAAATGCTCTGATAGTCAAACTGCTACCGTTTAGCACCTCAAACCCAATGGAACTTGAAGTGCTCAAGCTGGTCGCTCAGTATGGCAGTTATTGGGTTTATTCGTTGCCGCCTGCTAATGATGCTGGTTAATTAGTGTTTTCCTCTAAAGGAGAAAATTTATGAACCAGATAATTAGATATACATTCTTTTATGCTCTATTGGCGATCGCTATGGGAACGGTGTGGGCTCAAGGGGAACCACCCTACGATGGCCTTAAGAAATGTAAGAGTTGCCATGAGTCTCAGTATGATTCATGGCTTGAAACGGATCATGGACAGGCGATGAAGTCTTTAGAGCCTGGCGAAGAGGTAGAGGCCAAGGAAAAAGCAGGGCTGGACCCTGATGAGGATTATACTGAAGATCCTGAGTGCGTCGGTTGCCATGTGACCGGGTTTAGGAAAGATGGGGGCTACGAAATTGATCTCTCCAACCGCTTGAAAAAGTATTTACAGGGTGTTGGTTGCGAATCCTGCCATGGTCCTGGGTCCAGGTACAAGCATAACCATAAAGATGCGGCCAAAAAGTTTGAAGAGTCCCAGGAAACTACTTCTCGGCAGGAGCTCGCCGCTATCGGGCAGGTTTTTACCGATAAGGAATTTGAAGAGCGTTGCAATGCTTGTCACCTTAACTACGAAGGTTCGCCATGGCCTCATGCTAAAGAGCCCTATACCCCCTTCACTCCTGAAGTGGATCCGAAATACGAGTTCAATTTTGAAGAAGCGGTGCATAATGATGAAGCGATGCACAAGCATTATAAGCTAGAGGGCGTTTTTTCTGGTGATCCGGTCGCATCGTTCCATGAAGAATTCCAAAAGCATGCTGCGCCACCGCAGAAAAAATAAATGGTAGGAGTAAAATAATATGCTATCTAAATTAAAACAATGGTGGCAAGCCATTGTTGAGTATTTTAAAGTTCATTGGCGCCCGGTTGCGGTCGGAGCGGGGGGGCTATTTGCTCTAATTGTTATCGTTTTTGGAGGCGAGGCGGCGTTATCAACGACCACCTTTTGCACTAGTTGTCATTCGATGTCTTATCCGTATGAGGAATTGCAAGAGTCCGCTCATTATGGCAGGTTTGGTTTGCAACCCCAATGTAAGGATTGCCATATTCCTCAGGGGTTAGGGAACTTCCACAAGGCAGTTTATACTCATGTAGTGGATGGGGCGCGAGAGCTTTATTTAGAACTTGTTAACGATTATTCTACACTTGAAAAATTTAATGAGCGCCGGCAAGAAATGGCCCATCATGCCCGCATGAATCTAAAGGGATGGGATAGCGTGACCTGCCGGGATTGCCATCAGGATCCACAACCAGCAGCTAAATCTGGCCAGCGGGCTCACAAAAAGCTTGATGACGGCTGGACCTGCATTGATTGCCATCAAAACCTTGTGCATGCTCCTGTGGAGCATACCGATCTTGATGCAAGTGAGCGGCGTGGCGAGATGGTCATCATGGATGAGATAGATTGGACAGACCGTAACCCGCTAGCCGGAGTGGAGACTCGTTCGATAAGGAATTAAATATAAGAGCGAGCGGTCGCAATATTTTTTGTTAGATCTTATAAAAGCCCCAGCTAAAGCCGGGGCTTTTTTTGAGCTGACGAGCGGAAAAATACCTATTACTGCCAATGGCGAAGGGCTTTATAGACTCTATTTGGATACCACGTTTTTCCGATACTGCCGTTATAGCGGGCTAGGGCGCGGGTAAGATCGCCTTTTTCACGGTTAATGTAGCGTCGAAGGATCGTACAACCAAAACGCAGATTGGTTGCAATGTCCATGAGGTTATCTTCTTTATGGCCAATTTCTTTGAGCCAGAAAGGCATAATTTGCATAAGGCCGCGGGCGCCAGCTTCAGAAATAGCAAAACGGTTAAAATTACTTTCCACCTCGATGATGGCAAGTACGAGCTCAGGGGCTAGATTTGCTTGGACCGCCTCACGGTGGACTAAACGCAGGATTGCTAGGCGCTTTTTGAGTTGGGGAATACGAGTTCTAAAGCGGTATTCCATATCCAGTAGCCATACTTGGGCATGAAACCGGTCTTTAAAACCGTCCTTTTTTCCAGCGGCGGAGACGAGCTGGTGCCTTATCTGTCTATCTAGTTCTGGTAGTTCAGCAGCGGCTGTTATACCCAGCAGGGTATAAAAAAAAATTAACATAAATAACTGACTATAATCTAGGGGCTTCATCACCTCCTAGATATCGGAGCTTTTAATTCGGCCTTGAGTCCGGAAATAAAGTTATCTAGCTGAATAGCGCAGGTTTTTCCATCCTGACGTCGCTTGTATTCTACAGTATTATTTTCTAATCCCCGTTCGCTGATCACTAAACGATAGGGAATACCGATTAGATCCATATCAGCAAATATTACGCCGGGGCGTAATTGCCGGTCATCGAGCAATACTTCAAATCCTGCTGCTTGTAGCTCTGTATAGAGCCGGTCACTCATTTCCTTTACTCGTGCTGATTTATGCGCGTTAATAGGGACAAGCGCTAGCTGGAAGGGGGCAATGGACGCAGGCCAGATAATGCCATGCTCGTCATGATTTTGCTCAATAGCGGCAGCTACCACGCGAGAGACGCCAATACCATAACAGCCCATTGCCAAGCTGATAGCTCGACCTGTTTCATCTAGCACCGTAGCATTCATAGCCTGGCTATATTTTTCGCCAAGCTGGAAAATATGGCCTACCTCGATACCCCGGGCAATGGATAAGGTTCCCTCTCCATCGGGGCTTGGATCGCCATCGACCACATTGCGGATATCAGCCGTGCTGGGTTCAGGTAAATCACGTCCCCAATTAACTCCAGTGAAGTGTTTACCTTCCATATTGGCACCACAGGCGAAATCTGTTAACTGGACCGCGCCGTGATCTGCAATAAGGGGGATCGCAAGACCCATGGGGCCTATGGAGCCGATAGATGCATTACAAGTTTTCCATACCTGTTCGGGTGTGGCAAACTGAAGAGGGTTGGCCACTTGGGGAAGCTTTTGCGCTTTCACCGCATTGAGTTCATGATCACCCCGTAGCGCGAGAGCTACTAATTCTCCCTCGCTGCCTTGCACTAACAGGGTTTTGATGCAGCGCGAGGATGGAATGTTAAGGAATTGGCTTATTTCTTTAATAGTGCACTGCCCTGGTGTTTCTATTAAAGAAAGCGTTTCTTTTGGCGAGGCAGGTTTATCTGTAGGGGGAAGGGCAGCAGCTAATTCTACATTGGCAGCATAGGTGCTTTTATCCGAGAAGGCAATGGCATCTTCACCAGAGGCAGCAAGCACATGAAATTCATGGGATGTTTTGCCGCCAATGGCCCCAGTATCAGCTTGTACTGCTCGAAAGGTTAACCCGATTCGATCAAAGATGCGAGAATAGGTTTCATACATTTGGTTATAGGTTTGAGCTAATGATGTTTGGTCTGGATGAAAAGAGTAGGCATCCTTCATTAAAAATTCCCGTGACCGCATGACTCCAAACCGGGGCCGAATTTCATCCCTGAATTTCAACTGTATTTGGTAAAAATTGGCGGGCAGCTGTTTATAACTCCGTATCTCACGGCGGATGAGATCAGTAATTACTTCCTCGTGAGTAGGACCAAAGCAGAAAAATCGTTGATGACGATCAGTAAAACGCAATAACTCTGGCCCGTATTGCTCCCAGCGCCCTGTTTCTCGCCATAACTCAGCAGGCTGTACTGCCGGCATTAATACTTCCTGGGCGCCAGCCTTATCCATTTCTTCGCGGATAATGTTTTCAACCTTGCGTAGTACGCGTAAACCCAGAGGGAGCCAGGTATAGAGGCCTGCTGCAAGCCGACGGATAAAACTTCCCCTGAGCATCAACTGATGGCTGATTATCTCGGCGTCAGCTGGAGTTTCACGGGTGGTAGTAAGCAAATATTGAGAGGTACGCATATCTGTTAACGGAGTATTATTAGCCTACATTAAGTCATTAAAGGCTGTTATATATTTATGGTAATAATTTTTTGCACTATCTATTTGCACTATCTAAAAGCTATTTTAAAGTTGCCTTTCATTATTAATGCGCTTAATTACAGTGTCTTTAAATATTCTTCGCTTAACCCACAGTATCCACAATCATTTTTAAAGTTTTTCAATTACAATCTATTGACGTTCAATCGCAGTTTGCTTCAATTTGCTGTTTTGCTTCGGTAATATGGGCGTGCCGTTCCTCCTCGTTTAAACGGGTATAATTGCCACTGCCGTCACCAATGCGCAAACGAGGATTTCCCCTGTATAATTCCAAATTTTTGTGAGCTGCTTCGCAGTTGTGTTTACGGATAGCTTGTTGCTTTTTTTCTTGCGTTTGTCGCTTTACTGCTTCTTCTCGAGCAGCTTGTTCTTGCTCCAAGCGTTCAAGGCGTGCATTTAAAGATTTGGAAGGCATTTTTGGCTTATCTGGAGCAGGTGGCGAGGCCATTTTTTTAGCTTCCTGATCAGGTGGCGGTCGTTGAGAATAGTGAGTAACTCCTTTCTCATCCGTCCATTTGTAGGCGCTATCTGCTGCTATGGGGACTGCCAAACTAATAAGCATGGCGATTAATGTCAACAGAGGAGACACCGGCATTTTTGGAGCCATATTGGTATTAGGTATGTTGTTTTATTATATTCAGAATTATAATTTGAACTATGAAAAGCGTTTGTTATTAAAAGTAAAAACTTCAAACATCTATGCAGCTTACATTGTTCTGGGCATAAGCGCTGGCTAAGATGATATAATTCGTTTTCAGGAGTTCTTTAATTTTTATTGAAATATTTCTCTGTATTCTGTAAGGAGCATAGTATAAATGGTGATTGAACGCACCCTCTCCATTATTAAGCCGGACGCGGTTGCCAAAAATATCATCGGGGAGATTTATACCCGCTTTGAAAATGCGGGTCTACGGATTGTGGCGGCCCGAATGCTCCACTTGTCGAAGGAGCAAGCCCAAGAGTTTTATACGGTCCACAAGGATCGGCCTTTTTATAACGATTTGGTTGGGTTTATGACCTCGGGCCCAGTCATGGTGCAGGTTTTGGAGGGAGAGAACGCTATTGCCAGAAACAGGGAGATAATGGGGGCAACCAATCCTAAAGAAGCGGTTCCGGGCACGATCCGCGCCGATTTTGCGGAAAATATTGACGCTAATGCGGTTCACGGTTCTGATGGGTCAGGGACGGCTGAGCAAGAAATCAATTTTTTCTTTAAGTCAGAAGATATTTGCCCGCGGATCGGCTAAAGGCCAAAGTTTCTTATTATTATGACCGACTCCAGAACCAATTTGCTTAATCTGGATCGAGCTGGGCTGGATGCTTTTTTCACCTGTCTCGGTGAAAAACCTTTTCGTGCCCGCCAGGTACTTCGTTGGATCCACCAGCGGTTTGTCACAGATTTTAGCGCTATGACTGATCTTAATAAGTCGCTACGGGAGCGTTTGACGGAGAGTGCGGTGATTTCCCTTCCGGAGATAATTAAGCAGCATCGTTCGGCCGATGGGACCCATAAATGGTTGTTACGCATGCATGGGAACAACTGTATTGAAACGGTGTTCATCCCCGAAGGAGATCGGGGTACATTATGTATTTCATCCCAGATAGGTTGTATTCTAGATTGCTCTTTTTGTGCCACGGGAAAGCAAGGATTTAACCGTAATTTAGCGGTATCCGAAATTATTGGTCAGCTGTGGCTAGCGAATAAAACCCTAGGACGGGATCCCAAGGGTGAGCGCATCATTACTAATGTGGTGATGATGGGTATGGGAGAACCCCTTGCCAACTTCAATAACGTTGTTACCGCCATGAATTTAATGCTAGACGATTTTTCTTACGGATTGTCGTGGCGTCGTGTAACTCTTAGCACTGCAGGGATGGTTCCCGCCATGGATCGGCTACGAGCTGTTTGCCCAGTTAACCTTGCGGTCTCTCTCCATGCACCCACTGATAAGCTGCGTGATGAACTTGTTCCCCTAAACAAAAAATATCCCTTGCAGGATTTGTTATCAGCATGTCGGCGCTATGTTGCTGGGGATAGAAGGCGCGCCGTCACCTTCGAGTATGTTATGTTGGCTGGTGTAAATGATTCTCTTCCGCATGCCCGGGCTTTGTTGCGGTTATTACGAGGCTTGCCTGCCAAGGTTAATCTCATTCCTTTCAATCCTTTTTCGGGTAGTGTTTATCGTCGTTCTGATGCCGCGACCATTGATCGCTTTCGGGAAGAATTGTTACGGGGAGGAATCATGACTGTCACCCGTAAAACTCGTGGCGATGATATTGCAGCTGCCTGTGGTCAGTTGGCAGGCCGGGTTCAAGATCGTACTCGTCGTACCATGGATAGGCAGCGTTTGGTGAGTGTTTTACCCCGGTCTCCGTTAGCGTCATGAAGCCTAGAATGATCGGTGTATTCGCCATTATGCTACTTGGCTTCGCGGGTTGTGCCTCAATACTCTCCTCTCAAGAGCAGGATATACCCTCGATTGACAAGGAGAAGGCAGCCAAGATTAATGTTCAGTTAGGGGTAGAGTATTTTAAGCAAGGCGAGTTGGAGCAGGCGTTAAAAAAGCTAGAGCGCGCTATCCAGCAAGACCCGAAGCTTCCTAGTGCCTACAATGCCTTGGCTCTTCTCAAGCAACGCTTAGGCCAGGCGGAGGAGGCAGAAAAATATTTTCAGCGGGCTATAAAGTTGGATCCGGAGTATTCGGAAGCTCAAAACAATTACGGAGTTTTTCTTTATAACCAGGGGCATTATGGAGATGCGGAGGCACGCTTCTTGGAAGCCGTTAAGAATCCTTTATATGGTACACCGGAACTAGCCTACGAGAATGCAGGAATGGCTGCCCAAAAGCAAGTGGAATTCGATAAAGCGGAGAGATATTATCGCAAGGCCTTGCAGCTTGAGCCAAGGCTACCCAAGTCTTTATACCATATGGCTGAAATAAGTTTTGAGAAAGGCCATTACCAACGAGCGCAGGAGTATTTGCAACGTTATCGTGTAGGGGCTCGGCATACCCCAAAATCTTTATGGCTTGGCATCAGAATTGAGCGTGAATTGGGCAATGAGGATACGGTGTCTAGCTATGCTTTATTGTTGAGGCGGAATTTTCCCGATTCCCCAGAAGCTAAGCTCCTGCAAAAAAGCTTGGATAGACAGTAGGGGTTAGGATAGGTGGTTCTGAGAAGAACTACTGACATTCCATTCGTGCCGCAAAATCCGTACGGATACCTTTTTGGCAGAGGAGGCAGCAGCGCCCTGGCGGAAAAAACTTGAATAAAAATATGGCTAAACATAGAGCCGTAGGTAGGAATGTGGCTGCCTGGAGGTTTTTCCTCTAAATAAATAAGGTTTAGGTGTAGTGAAAAAGATACAAGCTATCCGGGGGATGAACGATCTCCTTCCAAATCAGACTCCCCATTGGCAACGGGTAGAGGAGGTCTTATCTAGAGTACTAGCTAGCTATGGTTATCAAGAAATCCGCCTGCCCCTATTAGAGCCCACGGAGTTATTCCGACGCTCTATTGGTGAGGTTACCGACATTGTTGAAAAGGAGATGTATACCTTTATTGACCGTAATGGAGATAGTTTAACCCTGCGGCCAGAAGGTACGGCGGGTTGCGTCCGGTCTATCTTGCAACATGGCTTGCTTACCCAAGGTCCCTTGCGCCTATGGTATTACGGACCCATGTTTCGCCATGAGCGGCCGCAAAAGGGTCGTTATCGCCAATTTTATCAAATTGGGGTGGAGGTTTTGGGCACCAAGGGGCCTGATGTGGATGCTGAGCTTATCCTGATGACGGCCCGTTTCTGGCGACGGTTAGGGCTGCAGGATCTGCGCTTGCAACTCAACTCCCTTGGTTCCCCCGCAGCACGGATTGCCTATCGGGAACGTTTGGTGGATTTTTTTACGGCACATGAGGATGTCCTAGATGAAGACAGTCGCCGCCGACTTCACAGTAACCCGTTACGTATTTTGGATAGCAAGAATCCTGCATTACAAGAAATAATTGAACAGGCGCCCCAGCTTTTAGATTATTTGGATGACGATTCGCGCACTCATTTTGAGGCTCTGCGGCATACGCTTGATAGTGCCGATATTGCCTATAAAATTAACCCACGGCTAGTTCGAGGCTTAGATTACTATACGCGAACAGTTTTTGAGTGGGTAAGCGATCAGCTAGGCTCTCAGGGGACGGTTTGTGCGGGCGGACGCTATGATGGTTTGGTAGAACAGTTAGGGGGGCAATCTATACCTGCGGTTGGTTTTGCGCTGGGTTTGGATCGCTTAGTCGCACTGCTAGGCGAGCAAGGCCGCTTGAAAGCACCGATTCCTGCCGATCTCTATTTGGTCGCTGTGGGTCCACAGGCAGAGCGGGAATCGTTATTATTTGCCGAGCGGCTGCGAGAGGCCATTCCAGCTGCGCGACTACAGGTAAATTATGGTGGCGGAAGTTTTAAAAGCCAATTGAAGCGTGCTGATCGCAGTGGTGCCCGGTGGGCGCTTATTTTGGGTGAAGATGAGATCGTCCAGGGGACGGTCAGTGTCAAAGATTTACGCCAGGGGCAGCCTCAGGAATTAGTGTCTCAAGACAAATTATCCGATTATATTAAGCAGCAGCTCCAAAGTTAAAATTTGAGGAAACTGATGAAACCTTATCTAGCGCAGGCTCGCTCCTGGGCTTCCCTTCTCCAACATTATGGCTGCATAAAGAAGCAGCATATGCGGGATTTATTCGCAGCCGATCCTCAACGGTTTGATAAGTTTTCTCTTATTTTCAATGGCATATTATTTGATTTTTCTAAGAATCGGATCACAGAGGAAACGCTGAAACTTCTTCTCGACCTAGCCCGTGAGCGAGAACTGCAGCAAGGGATTAGCCGCATGTTTGCCGGCGAGCCGATTAATAATACGGAAAATCGCCCGGTTCTACATGTTGCATTACGCAACCGTGCTAATCGCCCCATCATGGTAAAGGGCAAGGATGTGATGCCCCAGGTGAACGTTGTTTTGGAGCGTATGGGGAAATTTTGCGATAGGGTGCATCGTGGTCAGTGGCGAGGGTTTAGCGGAGAGCGCTTAACAGATATTGTCAATATTGGGATCGGTGGTTCTGATTTGGGTCCCGCCATGGTGACTGAAGCCCTGCAGCCCTATGCTAAATCTGGCTTCCGGGTCCATTTTGTTTCTAATATCGATGGAACCCAATTAGCCGAAACTCTCAAAACTATTCGACCCGAGACCGCCTTGTTCGTAATTTCTTCAAAGACCTTCACGACTCAGGAAACTTTAACCAACGCTCATAGCGCACGGAATTGGTTTCTTCGTGCCGCACCTGATGATAAGGCGATAGCTAAGCATTTTATTGCGGTCTCTACCAACCGGTCTGAAGTAGAAAAATTTGGCATTGATCCCTGCAATATGTTTGAGTTTTGGGATTGGGTTGGCGGCCGTTATTCTCTTTGGAGTGCTATTGGGTTATCCATAGCCCTTTATCTTGGCATGGAAAATTTCGAACAATTGCTTGAAGGTGCCCACGAGATGGATAAGCATTTTCAGGAGACGCCCCTCAAGCAAAATATACCGGTAATTGCCGCCTTAGTGGGTATCTGGAATATTAATTTTTTAGGGGCTCAAAGCCATGCTGTTTTGCCTTACGATCAGTATTTAGAACGGTTTCCCGCCTACTTACAACAATTGGAGATGGAAAGTAATGGCAAACATGTGACCCGCGGCGGAGCATCCGTGAATTATGCTACGGGTAATGTTATCTGGGGAGCGCCTGGTACCAATGGCCAGCATGCCTTTTTCCAGCTTTTGCATCAAGGGACGCCTTTGATAACGGCGGATTTCCTGGCATCTGCTGAATCCCATAATCCTCTTGGAGAACATCACCAGATATTATTATCGAATTTTTTTGCTCAGACCGAAGCCCTAATGAAAGGAAAAGACGAGGCTGAGGTGAGAGCGGAGCTGGAAGAGGCGAATCTTGCTAAGGGGGAGGTAGAGGCGCTTATCCCCCACAAGCTTTTTGACGGCAACCGTCCCAGCAATTCTTTCCTCTTCTCTAAGCTGACGCCTTGGACATTAGGCGCGTTGATTGCCTTTTATGAGCATAAAGTGTTTACCCAGGGTCTTATTTGGGATATTAATTCGTTCGATCAATGGGGAGTAGAATTAGGCAAGCAGTTGGCCACAACAATCTTGCCGGAGCTGCAGGGTGGCGAGGAGGTGAATAGCCACGATTCTTCTACCAACGGCCTAATAAATTATTATAAGCGTATCCGTCACCTATAAAAGATAGGCGCTTTATTTTCCGGGGCTAAGAGGCGCAGTAGCGGGCATTTTGCTTGCCGGTGTTTTTAATCGCAGCACGATTCCCGCTAACGGAGGCACCGTAATATTGATGGAATAGGGCCGTCCCATCCAGGTAATGCTATCGGTCTGGATGGTTTGGCTGTTGCCCATATTACTGCCACCATAGTAAGTAGAATCTGAGTTGAAGCACTCTAAATAAACCCCGGATTTCGGAACCCCGAGGCGGTAATTAGTACGAGGTACTGGGGTAAAATTTAATACCACGATCACAAAATCTCCATCCTTTAGGCGCAGGTAGCTTAACACCGATTGGGCGGAGTCATGGCAGTCGATCCACTCAAAGCCTTCTTTGGCGAAATCATAGTAATTAAGGGCAGGGAGGCTGCGGTAGAGGTGATTAAGATCCTTGATAGCTGCTTGTACACCTTGGTGAACAGGATAGTTCAGTAAATACCAATCTAGAGATCGGGATTCGTTCCATTCTTCTCCCTGCCCGAATTCGCAGCCCATGAACAACAGTTTTTTACCGGGATAGGTAAACATCATAGTATAGAGCAGGCGGAGATTGGCAAATCGCTGCCATTCATCTCCAGGCATTTTGTAGAGTAGGGATTGCTTACCGTGGACCACTTCGTCATGGGATAAAGGGAGCATGAAATTTTCGTTAAAGGCATACAGTAGCCCAAAGGTAAGAGCGTCGTGATGGTAATGGCGGTATATAGGATCTTTGCTCATGTAAGAGAGGGTGTCATTCATCCAGCCCATATTCCACTTCATGGAGAAGCCCAGACCTCCAACATAGATTGGATGGGAAACCATAGGCCAAGAGGTGGATTCTTCTGCAATGACCAGAACTCCTGGATGCTGTGCGTGAAGCACCTTATTCAGTTCCCGTAGAAAGTCGATGGCTTCAAGATTCTCTCGGCCTCCATATTTGTTGGGTATCCAATCTCCTTCTTGGCGAGAATAATCTAGATATAACATCGAGGCTACCGCATCTACCCGTAGGCCGTCGATATGGAATTCTTCGAGCCAATAGAGGGCAGAAGAAAGCAGAAAATTTCTTACTTCATGGCGGCCATAATTAAAAATAAGCGTTCCCCAGTCCCGATGTTCCCCTAAGCGGGGATCTTCGTGCTCGTATAGGGCGCTGCCATCAAATTGGGCTAACCCATGAGCGTCTTTAGGAAAATGTCCCGGCACCCAATCCATAAGTACGCCAATGCCATGGAGGTGACAATGATCTACAAAGTAGCGGAATTCATCAGGTGAGCCAAAGCGGCTCGTGGGTGCGAAGTAGCCGGTTGTTTGGTAGCCCCAGGAAGCGTCCAAGGGGTGCTCGGTAACCGGCAGAAGCTCAATGTGGGTAAAGCCTGTTTTTAGGACATAATCCACAAGTTGTCGGGCCAGTTGGCGATAGTTAAGGAAAGCACCATTTTCCCCCCGTTGCCAAGATCCTAGGTGGACCTCATAGACTGAAATTGGCTGATGTAACCAATCAAACTGTTTGCGTTGCTCCATCCACTTCCTATCTTGCCATAGGTAGTTGGTTTTTGCTGCTACAATAGAGGCTGTGTGGGGGCGCTGTTCGAATCGTTGCCCGTAAGGATCGGATTTGAGATGAATTGACCCACGGTTGCGGTTACGGAGTTCATATTTATAGAGAGTCCCCGGCTTCAAACCAGGGATGAATAGCTCCCAGACTCCGGTCAAACCTCGAAGTTGCATGGGGTGACAGCGGCCATCCCAGCGGTTGAAATCTCCCACTATGCTTACTCGCTCAGCCTCGGGCGCCCATGTGGCAAATAAAACGCCACTGGTTCCATCTACGATTACGGGGTGGGAGCCGAGAATACGGTAGACGTGCCAGTGTTTTCCTTCTCCAAAAAGATGAAGATCGTAGTCGGAAAGCTGCGGGGGGAAACAGTAGGGATCGTACTCATAGTGGGTAAATCCCATCTTGTCCTCCCATAAAACCTGATAGGGCAGGGGGAGAGCTTTGGCCTTTCCATGCCATTCGAATAAATTTATTGCCGAGGATCGCGCCATCTCCTGAGGAGGTTCAGTTCCAATCCATGCCTGGATCGCGTGGGGGAGATAGGCCCGCACAACGATGCCTTTTTGATAGGGGTGAGGTCCTAGCACTCTAAACGGGTCTGAATAGCAAGCGTTTACGAGTTTCTCCATTGCTTCTGAAAATTCCGCAGCCATGGGTTGCGGGGAATACTGAGAATTGGTCATGATGCACTTATATTTTGAGGGTTATACGCTATACTATATTTTAAAAGGTAGACGATAAAGGTTTGAGGGATAAGGAAGGACGCCCCGCTAAGGTTTTTAACTAATGACAAAAAATTATAGCGCACGTTTTGTTAGCCGTCTTACCCGTGATACTTTGGCGCTAATTCTCGCTGGAGGGCGAGGTTCTCGGTTAAAGAATTTAACAGCATGGCGAGCTAAGCCTGCGGTACCTATCGGAGGTAAATTCCGCATTATCGATTTTCCTCTTTCTAACTGTGTTAACTCCGGCGTCCGCCGTATTTGCGTATTAACGCAATATAAAGCCCATTCGCTGGTTCGTCATATTCAGCAAGGCTGGGGATTCATGCGGGGCTATCTGGGCGAGTTTGTGGAATTGATGCCGGCCTCACAGCGGATTGAAGACTCCTGGTATGCGGGCACTGCTGATGCAGTGTATCAGAATCTCGATATTGTCCGCTCCCATAACCCGGAATATGTACTCATTCTGGCAGGCGATCATGTCTACAAGATGGATTATGGAGATATGCTAGCTTACCATGTGGAGCGCGAAGCCGATATGACCGTTGGTTGTATCCATGTTCCGCTCAAGGAAGCCAAGGCCTTTGGCGTTATGAGTGTAGACGAGAATTTTCGAGTGACGGAGTTTACGGAGAAGCCAGAGCACCCTCAACCCTCGCCAGGGCGATCTGACGAAACCTTGGCTTCTATGGGTATTTACGTTTTTAATGCCGCTTTTCTTTATGAACAACTGATTAAAAACGCGGATGCCTTTAATTCTTCTCATGACTTTGGTAAGGATATTATTCCATCCATCCTACGTAGCCATTATCGAGTAATTGCTTTCCCTTTCAGTGATGTCCAAGGGGGGGATCCTGGCTATTGGCGCGATGTGGGGACGGTGGATGCCTTTTGGAACGCTAATCTTGAGTTGATCGGAGTCAGTCCGGAATTGAACCTTTATGATGAGGATTGGCCGATATGGACCTACCAAGCTCAGCTTCCTCCCGCAAAATTTATTTTTGATAACGAAGATAGACGGGGAATGGCTGTGGATTCTATGGTTTCGGGGGGATGCATCATCGCTGGTGCATGGATAGGTCATTCATTGTTATTCTCCAATGTATGGGTGCAATCTCATACAGAGGTGGCTAGCAGTGTAATATTGCCGGATGTGAAGATAGGTAAGCATTGCCATATTAGGAAGGCGATCTTGGATAAGGGATGTAACGTACCTGATGGTACGGTGATTGGTGAAGATCTGGAAGAGGATAAAAGACGTTTCTACGTTACGGAGGAAGGGGTGGTCTTAGTAACCCCGGAGATGCTGGGTCAAAAATACCGCTATATCCGTTGACGGTTGATAAAGGACTGTTTATCCTGCATTACTAGTTTTGATGCCAGAATCTAGGAAAGGCATTTTATTGCTAGTGTTCTCTACTTACAAATCCTCAAGCTGACGGCATGCGAACAGCGTTGTCCACTTCGATGGGCGCTCGTGGTTTGCAGGCAGAAATGGGAACTAATCTAGTGCAAGTTGATAATTAATAGCCTTTTTTCTTCTCCATGGGTAGGGGTTTTCTTGCTTTCCACCACCATGAAAATCATAGATACGGGGAATTCCTGTTGAGGGGATGGGGAGGGTGAAAGATAGGCCATTTCGACGGCGGCGCGGGGGAATTCTACTTCATGTCACATCTTTGCCGGGCAGCAATTTAGGCATAGACGCCTACCGTTTTGTGGACTTTCTAGCGGAGGCAGGTATTACTGTTTGGCAAATTCTTCCACTGGGGCCCACCCACGAGGATTTATCCCCCTATCAATGCCTCTCGGTTCATGCTGGTAATCCAAAATTGATCTCTTTGCAATTCCTGGCTGAGGAGCCTTGGTTTGGTGTCTGTGACATTGATTTGAGCGACTGCGGGGTCGCGCTATGGCAAGGTTATCGCCGTTTTACTCTCTATGCTAGCCAGGCGATACGGGCTGAATTTGCTGCTTTTTGTCGTGAGCAAGCTTTTTGGCTAGAGGATTATGTTTTATTTCAAGCCTTGCGGGAGACTCAGGATAATGCTCCTTGGTTTGAATGGCCTCAAAAGTTGCGCGGACATGTGTTCAAGGAACTTGGAGCAGTGGGGCAGGAGCTAGAGACCTTGATGGATCGTAACCGCTTTGAGCAATTTATTTTCTTTCGGCAATGGTCAAGGCTCAAAAATTATGCTAATGGACATGGGGTATTAATCTTCGGTGATATGCCTATTTTTGTTGCTCACGATAGTGCTGATGTTTGGGCTCGACCGGAATATTTCACCGTGGATAGAGGGGGCCGGTTAACGGCAATGGCGGGAGTGCCTCCCGATTATTTTTCGGCAACTGGCCAGTGCTGGGGCAACCCTCTGTACCAATGGGATCGCCTCGAGGACGATGGGTTTAGTTGGTGGTTAGAGCGGGTGCGCACCCAGTTAAAGTTGTGCGATATTATCCGTATCGACCATTTTCGCGGCCTTGAGTCCTACTGGGAGATCCCAGCTGGTAGCAAAACAGCGGTTAAGGGGCGTTGGGTAAAAGCGCCTGGCGAAGCCTTGTTTCGTGCCCTGGAAGATTCTTATGGATCTTTGCCATTGGTGGCTGAAGATTTGGGGGTTATTACTCCGGCGGTGGACGCATTACGGGATCAGTTTCATTTACCTGGAATGAAAGTTTTACAATTTGCTTTTGAGGGCGGACCGGACAATCCTTATCTTCCTGAAAATCATTTGGAAAACTGCGTAGTGTATACAGGTACTCATGATAACGATACTATCTTGGGCTGGTTCAACAGTCTCTCTGAAGATAAGCGCCACCATGTTTATGAATGCCTAGGATTTCCAACTGAGCCTATGCCATGGGCGTTGATTGAATGTGCCTTCCAGTCAGTAGCTAAGCATGCAGTGGTGCCAATGCAAGATCTTTTGGAGTTGGGCAGCGAGGGACGCATGAATTTACCTGGAATGATCGAGAATAATAATTGGCGCTGGCATTTTAACTGGCCACAGGTAAAACCGGATCTAGCAGCACGCATACGATATTTGGTTAGCCATTATGGCCGACTATAAACAATGTGATAAGTGAAATTAGGAGAGAGTTATGAGCGAAATTCCCGCAGAATTAAAATATACCAAGACTCATGAGTGGGTTCGGCAAGCAGGGCAGGGTGACTTGACGGTAGGTATTACAGATCAGGCCCAGGAGATGCTAGGCGATATAGTTTACATTGAACTACCTGAAGTCGGTACTACCGTTCGTGCCAGTGTGGAGTGCATGGTTATTGAATCGGTAAAAGCGGCATCCGATGTGTATGCCCCGGTGGAAGGAGAGATTATTGAAGTGAATACTTCACTTACGGATCAGCCGGAGCTTATTAACCAGAAATCTTATGATGATGGGTGGTTGTTTCGGTTGCGCCCAAATAATACCGCGGACTTGGACCGGCTGCTCGATGCCAAGGGTTATGCCGATATGATTGCTGCCGAGGGTTAGTGCCGTATTAGGAGATCCATGTCATGCCATTTATTCCCCATACTGATGAAGATATACGCGCTATGCTGGCAACTGCAGGAGTGCCTGATATTGAGACTCTCTTCGACGAAATTCCTGCCGATTTGAGAACTACCGACTTTGATGCTGTCCCTCCAGGATTGAATGAAATGGAGGTGAGCCGACTATTGCAAGAACGAGCGGCACAGAACCGTCCAACGGTTTGTTTTGCCGGTGGGGGGGCTTATCAGCATCATATTCCAGCAGCGGTTTGGGAAATTACCTCACGGGGCGAATATTATAGTGCTTATACGCCTTATCAGGCGGAGGCGAGTCAAGGTACGCTCCAAGTCATTTATGAATATCAAAGCATGATGACGGCGCTGACGGGTATGGAGGTAAGCAATGCTTCTATCTATGATGGCGCTTCTGCCCTGGGCGAGGCCGTGCTCATGGCGGTCCGCCTGAGCCGCAGGGGGAAATCCTCCTGCGTACTCCTGCCTGCAACGGTCCATCCTGCCTACCGCCAGGTGGTGGCTACGCTAGTGGGAGATCAGGGGATTTCCCTGCAGGAGATTTCTTATGATTTCGGTAGCGGTGTTGTAGAGCCGGAAACTTTGGAATCTATCCAAAAGGATTTTGCAGCTTTAGTAATCCCCCAACCTAACTATTTTGGCTGTTTGGAAGAAGTCGATACCCTAACCAATTGGGCTCATGAGCGGGGGGCGCTCGTCATTGGCGTCGTTAATCCTACTTCACTGGCTTTATTGAAACCACCCGGTGAATGGGGTGAGGCGGGTGCTGATATTGTCTGCGGCGAGGGCCAGCCTTTAGGAATACCTCTTGCTAGCGGTGGACCCTATTTTGGATTTATGGCTTGTAAGCAGGCTCACGTTCGTCAGTTACCGGGGCGGATTGTCGGCCGGACCGTAGACTTAGAGAGTAAGCCAGGGTATACCCTCACGTTACAGGCTCGAGAGCAGCATATTCGCCGCTCTAAAGCCACCTCGAATATTTGTACCAATCAGGGTTTGATGGTGACGGCGGCTACTTTATATATGGCATTGCTAGGTCCCCAAGGGTTAGCCCAAGTTGCCACTGCTTGTCACGCTAATACCATGGCTTTAGTCAAGCGGCTAACGGCGCTCCCCGGAGTGGAGCAGGTGTTTGAAAAACCTTTTTTCCATGAAGCGGTGCTACGCTTCCCTGTCCCAGCTTCGCGGGTGTTATCTGTCTTAGGGCAAGGAGGAGTTTTAGCCGGAGTAAAGTTAGAGCAAGCTTATCCAGAGTTAAACGATACTCTCTTGGTATGCGCTACTGAACTCCGGAATGAGGAAGATATTGAGTTCTATGTCCGGGAACTAACCGCTGCATTAGCGGGATAAATGGCGCCAAGAATAACCGGATGCCTAGCCCCGGTCACTTCAGGTAAATTCCCTGGGTGACCTTCTAAGGTTTGCTTAGCCAGCCAGGCAAAGGTGCAGGCTTCCACCCACTGGGGAGGGATTCCATAGGCTGTGGTTGTGGTGACTCGGCAGAATGCTAACTGTTTCCGCAACCCCTCCATTAGGGTCTCATTATTAGCGCCTCCCCCGCAAATCAGGAGTTCTTCTGTGTGGGGGCTAGAGCTTTGGATCGCAAGCTTTACGCTAGCTATAGTAAGAGCACATAAAGTTGCTTGGACATCTGGGGGAGAGAGCTTTATTCCCGTTTTGCTAAGTATATGATCCAGCCAGACTAGATTGAAGTACTCCCGGCCTGTGCTTTTGGGGGGAGGAAGGGAGAAATAGGGATCGGTCAGTAGGTAGCGTAATAGCGTTTTATTGACTCGCCCCGAGGCTGCCCAGCGTCCCTCTCGGTCTATGGATTGGTTTAAATGACGACTTATCCAACCATCCATGAGGGTATTACCTGGGCCTGTGTCAAATCCCCATATTGGTGTTCTGTGGTCGGCAGGCAAAAAACTAATATTTGCTATACCACCAATATTTAGCACTGCCCGGTGATAATGGGGGGATCTTAAAAAAGCAGCATGAAAAGCGGGGGCTAGAGGGGCCCCTTGTCCCCCTGCTGCAAGATCGCGGCGGCGGAAGTCGGCTATTGTGGTGATACCTGTTATTTCCGCGATAGTGTTAGGATCAGCCAGCTGTAAAGTAAAAGGGTCTGGACCACGAGCCCAATGATAGATGGTTTGCCCATGGCTCCCTATGGCCTGGACTTCAGTAACGGAGCATTTTGCCTTGGCTAATAGTTCAAGAGCAGTTTCTGCGAAAAGGCGCCCAAGGCGAATGTCTAAAGCGCCTAACTCTCCTAGGGAAGTTGTGCTGCGTTCAATGACAGCAAATAGCTGCTGCCGCAGCGCTAGCGATATAGGAATGCTATGGGTGGCTAAAATACGAAGCGGTTCTAATTCTACTAGGGCGGCGTCGACGGCGTCCATGCTGGTGCCGGATAGCAAACCAATATAACGTTGGGCCATGTTATCTTTAATCTAGTTTGGTTGACGCTTGCCTGACTGGTTTAGGACGATAGCGATATCGGCGGCATCCAATTGCGCCTCTAGTTTGGCCGCGTGTTTTTGGAAATCCTGCCTGAGTTGGCGGGGAATAGGCGCGGCTTGGGGTAATTTTACCGTGAGTGGGTTGCGGTGGACCCCGTTGACTAAAAACTCGTAATGCAAATGAGGACCCGTAGCAAGACCTGTCTGGCCTACGTAGCCAATGGTTGCCCCCTGCTTGACCTTGCTTCCCGCCTTTAGCCCGCTTTTGAAACGAGATAGATGACCGTAGAGAGTGCTGTACTTAGCGCCATGCTGTAGCACGATGGCTTTGCCGTACCCTCCTTTGCGGCCCACGAATTGAACTTTGCCGTCACCAGCGGCTTTGACTGGAGTTCCAATGGGAGCAGCGTAATCGACTCCTTTATGGGCACGAATTCGGTTGAGAACAGGATGTTTACGCCGGAGGTTGAAATGAGAGCTAATACGTGCGTAATTAACGGGTGTACGTAAAAATGCCTTACGCATACTTAACCCCGCAGGAGTATAGTAGCCAGTGTGGCCGCTGGCATCAGCGTAACGAATGGCCTGGAAGGTTTTGCCATGATTGGTGAATTCAGCAGCAAGAATAGGTCCGTTTTGCAATTTTTTATTTTGAAAATAATGTTCTTCGAAGAGCACTTTAAAACTGTCTCCAGGTCTTAGATCCAGTGCAAAATCGATGTCCCAACCAAAAATTTGAGTTAACTCTATGACTTGTTTATTGGTAAGACCGGCTTGAAGTCCATCTTCGGAAAGAGAGCTTTTAATGGATCCCGCGATGGTTTCAATGCGAGTTTCAATATTTCGGCTAATCCGTTTAGCTTCGAATTTATCCTCTTCAGCCAGGACTTCGAGGTACTCAATAGGGCTAAAATTAAGGCGTAAGGCTATTAATCGTCGGCTACCGTTATCTCCTTCAAGTTTTATTTGTAGCAATTGGCCTGGGCGCAGGCGTGCTAGGGAGTGTACAGGATTTCCTAGGGACATTACCTCATGGACTTGGCGAGCGCTTAAGCCTAATCGGGAAAAAATATGGGAGAGATTATCCCCTTTCTTAATGGTAATGTTCTGCCAAGTAGGCGGCTTTGGCGTAGCTATTTGGGGTTTTTGGACGGCGGCTGTTGGTTCTTCGACAGTCAGAAGAGGGGGCGGCGGCTGGTGCGAGGCTATAGTGGCTAAGGTAAGATGGTCGATTTGAGCTAGTGGGCCAGTTGGATATGCTGATAGTTCCCGGCCGTAGAGAGTAAGGCCAATCCCCGCACCCAAAATGCTAATGCAACCTAAGGCAATCATCCAGGGCACATGCTTTTTTCTAGGCCAATATTTCTTATACCAAGAGGCTTTTCTCTTCCTGGTTTTATGGATGTAGTAGCGGTAGTCTTTGTTAATCATTATCTTAGATCCTGTCAGCATACACCCGTTGTTAAGGTTTTCTAGTATCAACCGTAATCCGCTGGCGGCATTAGGTCAATGGTAGCTAGGATTCGGCTCTAGTTTAGGTTAGAAAAACAATATCCTATTATATATATCTAAGAGCTTATTCATGATCCTGGATATATCCAAGAATGGAGAAGTAAGAAAGTAAAGAGTAGTGTTCTAGATCTGGATATTTCCAGTGTATGCCAGCACACCGAATTCATATCGATTAACCAAAGATTCCAATAGGAAATAATGCATTTGGTGGGTTTTGGAAAAACAAATTTTTTGTGTGTCAATCGCTTAGCGTAGGTACGTAAGGCGAGATGTCTTCTTCCTGCTCTTCAGGTACTTTTTGCCCGCTTTACTTCTCTCCCTGCCAGACGGTGCTGAATTTAACAAAGTGTGTTGTATTTTTGAATGGAAGGCGGAGGGAGAGGGAGGCGCGAGTGGAAGCTTTGTGTCGGTTTAGCTGCGGCGTGATGGTCTTCGCCCCAAAACCATGGGTTTTGGGGCGGCGCAAGCTTGGATAAAGGGCGTTAAAGCAACCTATGCAGGATTAAGTGCGTCTGATTGATTGCACTGCACATTTCTGTGTTCATGCGAGCGACATGAGTAGCATTGTGCAAGATTAGTATTGTAAAAAGAAGCGCGTAGGTATGCCTAGAGAAGTAATATACGAAAGAGCTTGTTATCTTACCCGGCTTCGTTATCTGATCAAAGATTCCTTGTTCAAGGAACTTGATAAACCAAGCATGATTGTCATGGATAATGCAAGCCATCGGATGCTGCCACTGCCAACATACTTTCCTGGCTTCAATCCTACTGAGCAATTCTTTCGCCCTCTTGTGAAAAATTATTTGGAATTACTATAATGAGACCTCAGCATACTTCAGCAAGTCAAGGTATTTTTTAGTAAAATTCGGCACGCAAAAATCTTTCTTAACACAGATCGAACACTTCACCTCTACTGCTGAGCCAGGTCATCCCATTCTTCACAGCCTTGATGATACTGAGGCTCTGGCCTGCTCAGAGATTGAGAGCGGTTAGTATCCTCGATCTTTGTTCCTAAAATGGGCTGCCCCAGCTATGTCGACGCTGTTTCGAGGCTTACTACTCGGACCAGGGTATATTGCATATCCGATGTGCAGCTAGAGCTCAATGCTTATACCGAGGATTGTTATTACGCAAGTTTTGCCGTCTTAAGCTTGGCGGCGAAATTCCCGAGGCATCCACTTTGGGGCGGTTTAAAACCTGGTTGGTCAAGCACGGTTTGTGGGATCAATTCTATTAGGCGAGATCAATCGTCAGCTCGAAGCCAAAAATATCCTCATGAG
Source organism: Nitrosococcus oceani ATCC 19707 (assembly GCF_000012805.1). Classification (GTDB taxonomy): domain Bacteria; phylum Pseudomonadota; class Gammaproteobacteria; order Nitrosococcales; family Nitrosococcaceae; genus Nitrosococcus; species Nitrosococcus oceani. The sequence continues at coordinate 997,371 of NC_007484.1, forward strand.
TGAGGATCACATTAATATCATCGATGCGACACTAATAGAAGCCGCGCAATCGAGTTTAGGTAAAAGCAAAGATGGCAAACCAACGCGTGACCCTGAAGCGGGTTAGCACGCTAAGAACGGCAATTGAGGT